>NZ_JAGGDL010000003.1:138651-179937 GCF_017653575.1 Pseudoalteromonas sp. K222D | reverse complement strand
GTTACCAACAAGGCGTCATGAGCGCAGCTTTCCACGATGTGTGAAAAAGAAACCATCTAAATATCCCTATAAAAAAAGCCAGTCAGTGTTAACTGACTGGCATTAGCCTAGTGGCCCATTTTTTGTTTGTACGTTTATACAAACGCGATTTAAACCTTGAGCATTCAAGTACAAGCAGCTTATAAGCAGTGCTTACTTTCAGTATTACCCTGAAAATTATGGCCGTGATTTTCTAAAACAATTAACAACAACTCTGTATCGCCATTTTTATATTTGGTTGTAAGTTTGATTAAAAACCCAACTTTAATACATTTGCAGAACATAAGACTGTATTATACTGTGTTAGTTGATAATTATAGAAAACAGTAGTATTTATGCCATTAAATTATGCCGATAGCGATTTAAAACTTAGCCTTAAAGCCTCAAAAGTCCTCATTGTTGATGATCAGTTACTTAGCTTAATTGTACTGAAAAAAATATTATCAAAGCACTTTATTGTTAACACCGCCAACAGCGGTGAAGAAGCAGTTGAAATATGTAAATCTAATACTCCCGATATCGTACTGCTTGATATTTCAATGAATGGCATATGCGGTATAGAAACCTGTTTAAAACTTAAAACGACGACACAAACCCAAGACATTCCCGTTATATTTGTTACCTCCTTTGAAAATCAAGAAGAGGACTGCTGGGAAGCGGGCGCGGTAGACTTTATTCAAAAACCGATTAACCCAGAAACCTTATACAGAAGAGTAAGGGCGCACTTAACTATTAAGCTGCAACATGACTTATTAAGTCAAAAAGTGTTTCTGGATGACTTAACTAAAGTGTTTAACCGTCGTTATTTTGATACTCATATAAATAAAATACAATTGAGTGCATTAAGAGAGAATACACAATACGCTTTATTACTTATGGATATTGATTACTTTAAGCAATACAACGATATTTATGGACACGTAGAAGGCGACGTTGTTTTACATTTAGTTGCTCAAACAATCGCTAACAGCCTGCAAAGGCCAAGCGATTTTGTTGCCCGCTATGGCGGCGAAGAATTTGTGGTTGTGCTACCCCATACCAACGAGGAAGGCGCTCGCTGTGTTGCTGAAAAAATTAAAAATAACATATCCGGCTTAGGTGTTTTACATAAGTACTCAGAGTTTGAATTTGTCACTATAAGTATAGGTGGGGCTACGTTATTGCAATCAGACGAAAGTAACGTAGATATTTTGCAACGCGCAGATAAAAAAATGTACGCCGCTAAAGCACAAGGGCGAAATACAGTGTGCTTTTAAAGCGCAGCGAGCCCAGTAGAAAAATATACGGTAGAGCAGTTATTAACGCAGCAGGCCTATAGGTATGTAAGTAAATAGCCAATAGCTGCTCGAAAGTAAAATTTTATTTTAGCCATACACATCGCCTGTAACAGCCAATCCTAGGCATGGCTATTGGATGTATTTAAGGTTCAGTTGCCTGTAATTACCTACTTTACTCACCGCACAGCTGCAGTTTGTTATACGCTATGACACTTTTTATATTTTTTGCCACTTTGGCAAGGACAGTTATCATTTCTGCTTATTTTAATATCGGCTACCGGAAATAGTGTGCCATCAAGGTAGCGCCACTGCCCATCTTGTTTAATAAATAACGACTTTTCGTGTAACTCGCAATACAGGTTTTGGTAAAAGTAATTTACTTTAAAAGTTACAAAGCCTTCGCTTGCATCGTACTCAGTGTCGATGACGGTTAGCTTTATAAAGCGGCAGCTATCAGCAAAGTCTTTAATCTCTTTTACAGGGTTTTCTGCCTGTTTTTCATTTGCATAAGTTTGATAAACATAAGTTGCATTTTTAAGTACATATGCGCTGTAGCGAGCACGCATAAGTTGCTCAGGTGTTTCAGCTATTTTTGATGCTAAATGAAGTGGTTCACAGCAGTCAGCATAATTTTGCTGGCTGCCACAAAAGCAAGGAGAAGTCGTTAATGAGGTCATAATATTAATATAAAGTGTTTAAAACACGAGTTTAACAAGCTTATTGAGTTAGTGGTATCTCAAGGTTGTGAGTATTTTTAGTAAAACAGTAAAGCTTAGTATTTGTAGTGCTTAAATTTAATGATAGCTGTGTCAGCTGTTGATCATTAATAATATCAGTCCAGGTAATAACCGCAGCAAAGTTTCCGTTGTGCAGCGCCGAGCTAAGTACATATTCTAAGTTTACTAAATGTTTTTGCCTGATCACCAGTAATTTGCTGGTATCAATGGAGCATGAATCAAGTAAGGCTTTACTCGGTACATGGTCAGGTGCAATCAGCAGTGTCCATGCATTTAAGCTATTGTATTGGTGTAATACTTTAAGCAATTCAAAGGTTGCTGAAATTTCATCTTCAATTTGAATTAAATTTACACAATCACTTTTATCGTCTTGCTGATAACTTTTAACGGTTCTTACGGTAATAGGCTGTAACATAAATCTCTCACTCACTGGGTTTTTATACAGTACCCGTATACAGTAGTTTATACAGTGTTATGGTGCAAGTGTTTTTTTGCTAATTATTTGTACAGTCATTCAGTTTTAAATTTTTACACGGATAAAAAAACAAAAATAACTATTAAAAACAGGGCGTTAATATTTTAGGTGTATGTTTTATATTTTTTATTAAAGCTATGCGGCGAATAGCACCTATACAGTACTTTATGCTCTATTATTTACGTTAAAGTAAAGCTGATTGCTCAGCATATAAGCACGGTAATTATTATTTTTAAAACCTGAAGTACATACGTATTACCGTGTCATATTTATTATTTCAGCTACTTCAATAACTTAATGCATAACAAGGTAAAATGTCCGGTATTTCGCTATTTTTATGCTAAAATCTCGCCACTTTTTACTACCTTAAGTTTGTTATGCTCGAAGCCTTATTTAAAATCCGCGCAAATGATTCCTCAGTACAACGTGAATGTGTTGCCGGTATGACTACTTTTATTACTATGGTTTATATTGTTTTTGTTAATCCAGCAATGCTTGCCCAAGCAGGAATGGATCAAGGCGCTGCGTTTGTAGCTACATGTATTGCAGCGGCAATAGGCTGTTTTATTATGGGCCTATGGGCCAATTATCCGTTAGCGTTAGCGCCGGGTATGGGATTAAATGCTTTTTTTACCTATGGCGTTGTTTTAGGAATGGGCTATACCTGGGAAGCGGCATTAGGTGCTGTGTTTATGTCGGGTTGTATATTTTTATTTTTAAGTTTATTTAAAGTACGAGAGTGGATTATTAATGCCATTCCACTGGTGCTAAAACAAGCAATAGCGACCGGTATTGGTGCTTTTTTGGCGCTAATTGCGCTTAAAAGTGCAGGGATCATAGTATCTAGCCCTGCAACCTTAGTGCAGCTAGGTGATATTACTGCACCTGGGCCATTACTTGCTATTTTAAGTTTTTTTGTGATTGCGGCATTGTTATATCGCGATTTTAAAAGTGGTGTGTTAATTAGTATTTTACTGGTAACAGGTATTGCTTTGGCTTTTGGTTTGGTTGAATATCAGGGGGTTATGTCTATGCCGCCGTCAATTTTACCAACCTTTATGCAACTTGATTTTAGTGCGGCATTTGAGCTTTCAATGTTGAGTGTTATTTTTGCATTTTTATTTGTAGATTTATTTGATACCTCAGGCACCCTGGTTGCAGTCACGCAAAAAGCAGGGCTTGCAGATGAAAAAGGCAATATGCCACGTTTAGGGCGCGCTCTTAGCGCTGATAGCACTGCCACTATTGCTGGTGCAATGCTTGGTACATCTACTACTACATCTTACATAGAGTCGGTGGCTGGCGTTTCTGTCGGCGGACGCACAGGCTTAACAGCCGTTGTTGTGGGTATTTGTTTTTTATTGATGATGTTTTTTGCGCCACTAGCGCAAATGGTGCCAGCGTATGCCACTGCCGGTGCTATTTTATATGTTTCGGTACTTATGCTACAAAACTTAAAGTTTGTAAACTGGGACGACATGACAGATGCCATTCCTGTTAGTGTGGTGTTATTAATGACCCCGCTGACATTTTCTATTGCTCACGGTATAGCGCTTGGGTTTATTTCATACACTGCGGTTAAGGTATTATGCGGTAAAAAGGATCAAGTAAGTATTAGTGTGTGGATTTTAACGGCATTGTTTATTGTTAAGTTTGCATTTTTATCTTAAAAAACTTATTTAACTATCAAAAAAAGCCCATACAATTTTGTATGGGCTTTTTTTATAAATTATAGTACTAATTTACCATTTCTTTTTCGGAGCAAACAATATGTCTAGGTCATCTTGCTCTTGTTCAGTTTTCTTTTTAAGTGCATCGGCATTCGATGCTCTTAACTCAACACTAATAGCTTCTAAGTAGCCTTCTACTTCTTGATATTTAGCAGTTACATATGGATCGCTATACGATACCGCACTGAGTGAAGCATGGGCTTTTTCAAAATACTGCCTAGCTGAACCTACCATGCCTGCAGAGCGCGCCGATAAACCACGTTTAATTTGGCTTTCAATATTTATTTGTAACTGCAGTTTTTCCATTCGTTTGTCTTCAATTACAAATAGTTGGCTATCGAGGTTACCTTTATTGTGCTCAGAGCGTAGAATAATACGTAATTTTTTTATGCCCTGTATTAGCGATACCAATTGCTTATCGTTACTTGGCAGTGAAAGCGATTCGCTATTGCTTCCTTGAACAGGGTTATTCAAACGCTCTTTCGCTTCATTTAAACGGTTTTTTAATATTTTAGAACCAGGTGAAAGCGATACCATGGTACTAAGCGCATCGTGATTACGACGCTGTAAAACACGTAGTGTGTTATCTGAAAACGGGATATTAGCGTTATTCATTAACGCTTCCTCGGTTTCCTCAATGATAGCTTTTTGTTTGGTTAGTTCTTTACGGCGATCAGCTTCTTGTTTTTCTTTATGCTGTTGCACCGCACTTACCCAAAGCGCAATCACAATAAGAGCAACAATGAGTATAATTATAATAGAGACGATCATGTTACAGTTCTCGGGTTCTAAACCTAATTGCTCAATCTTACATTAAATATATAAGAACAGGAAAACTTTGCGCTAATTAACTATAAAAGCAGGCTAAGAAAGCGTTTAAATCTTAATGCTTTATATGATAATCATTGCTATCTGAAGTATATTTATTGTGCTAGCCTAAGCCTATATTTATTAAATACGATATTATCAATTAAAACCTACCATTTTTCGGGTGGTCAGTTTTTAAAGATAAAGTATTTACCCCCTCAAAAACGAATAATAACGAAAATACATAGCTATGAAATTACAACAACTTAGATATATTGTAGAAGTTCAAAATCATAAATTAAATGTCTCAGCAACAGCTGAAAGTTTATTTACCTCACAACCAGGTATTTCTAAGCAAGTGCGCATGCTTGAAGATGAGTTAGGTATTCAAATTTTTGGTCGCAGTGGTAAACATTTAACGCATGTAACGAGTGCCGGTGAAGAAGTCATTAATATATCGCGCGAAATCCTCTCAAAAGTGGAAGGTATTAAAGCGGTTGCTCATGAGCATACTTTACCTGATCAAGGTAAGCTTAATATTGCCACTACTCATACCCAAGCACGTTACGCATTGCCGAATGTTATTAAAGGGTTTATGAAAAAATACCCCGCAGTGTCACTTCATATGCACCAAGGTACACCGCAGCAAATATCAGATGCAGCTGCACGTGGCGATGCTGACTTTGCTATTGCAACAGAAGCGCTACACTTATATTCAGACCTTGTTATGCTGCCTTGTTATCATTGGAACCGTAGTATTGTGGTGGCAAAAGACCACCCATTAGCTAAAAAAGCCAATAGTATAACCGTGGCTGATATTGCAAAATATCCGCTTATTACTTATGTATTTGGCTTTACTGGCCGCTCAGAACTAGATAAAGCATTTAGTGCTCATGGGCTTGAGCCGCACATAGTATTTACCGCCACCGATGCCGACGTTATTAAAACGTATGTACGCTTAGGATTAGGTGTTGGAGTGGTTGCGTCAATGGCGATTGACCAGGTCAGTGATACAGATTTAGTGTGTATTGATGCCAGCCATTTATTTGAAGCGAGTACCACTAAAATTGGTTTTAGAAAAGGCAGTTTTTTACGCACTTATATGTATGACTTTATTGAACGCTTTGCACCACACTTAACAAAAGAGCGAGTAGAGCGTGCTAACTTATTACGCAACCAAGAAGATGTTGATAAGTTATTTGCTGATATAGAATTGCCAGTTAAATAATTGTTTCGGTATCTAATACTTAACAGTTAAAAGTAGCTAATAAAAAAGGCGCCTGTTTTTAAACAGGCGCCTTTTTTAATTATAATTAAGTGTGTTAACACTCAATTATATTAACGGCTAAACCACCACGAGCGGTTTCTTTATATTTAGTTTTCATATCGTTACCGGTTTCGAGCATAGTTTTAATCACTTTATCGAGTGATACTTTTTGCTCACCACTACCACGAATTGCAAGGCGTGACGCATTAATTGCTTTTATCGCGCCCATGGCGTTGCGTTCAATACACGGTACTTGCACTAAGCCACCAACTGGGTCACACGTAAGCCCTAAGTTATGCTCCATGCCAATTTCGGCGGCATTTTCTACTTGCACTACATTACCACCTACAATTTCGGTAAGTGCGCCTGCAGCCATTGAGCAAGCCACGCCCACTTCACCTTGGCAACCTACTTCGGCACCCGAAATAGAGGCGTTCTTTTTATATAAAATACCGATAGCGGCGGCGGTTAATAAATAACGCGTAACTATATCGCGATCGACTTCTTTTATAAAAGTATGATAATACATAAGTACTGCTGGTAAAATACCCGCTGCGCCATTGGTAGGCGCGGTTACAACACGCCCGCCAGCGGCGTTTTCTTCATTTACAGCTAAAGCAAATAAGTCGACCCAATCCATAGCACGTAGGGGGTCGTTACTTACTTCAACATTAAGTTTTAAATGTAAATTAGGAGCACGACGTTTTACTTTTAAACCGCCTGGTAAAATCCCTTCGGTACGCATACCACGCTCAATACAGGCTTTCATTACCTGCCAAATATTAAATAACTCGTCTTTAATGTCGTTTTCGCTGCGTAGTGTTTTTTCGTTATGCATCATTAAAGTAGATACACTGAAACCCGACTCTTTACACATTTCCAGTAATTCTTGTGCGCTACCAAACGGAAAAGGTGCAGGGTTTTCTTCACGAATATCAAGCGCTGCTTGTTTTTCGTTTTCAAAATCTTGGTCAGTAACAATAAAGCCACCGCCAATTGAGTAATAAATTTGGCTATAAACCTTCTCGCCATTATTAGAGGCAATAATTTCCATTGCATTAGAGTGCTTAGGTAGCGTTTTACGACGGTGAAAAACAATAGCCCCTTGCTTTGGGAATTTAGCCTTATGCGTTTGATTTAAATAAATAACTTGTTCTTTTTCAATTGTGGCTAAAATAGTATCAACCAAATCGGCGTCGATGGTTTCAGGATCATACCCAGCAAGGCCAAGTATTACAGCTTTACCCGAGCCGTGGCCAATACCAGTTTGACCTAACGATCCATATAGCTCTACTTTAATGTCGGTAACGTTTGCTAATAATTGTTTTTCTTGTAGGTCATTAACAAATAAACGAGATGCGCGCATTGGGCCAACGGTATGTGACGAAGAAGGGCCAATACCAATACTAAACATATCAAATGCACTTATCATAATGTGTCTCTTCTGTGTTTACTCAGCACTAGGCTGCTTTTTTGAACGGTCGTGTATAGTAACGCTAAATTGTGACTATGTAACCATTAATCAATAACATTTAAACTGGTAAGGCGAGTTGTTTTGTAAAGTTTTTAATGATGCTTGCAGTTGCACCCCAAAGTAAACCATGTGGGGTATTGTAACCATATAAAATAATGGTTTTACCAAAACGCTGAAAAGGCAGGGGCTGCCAATTAGCCTCGTTAGTTAAATCACGCAGTGGTAATAAAAAACTAGCTTGTACCTCATTATGATCGTTCTCCCAAATAGTGTGTTTATTAAGCACGCCAACAAAAGGGCTAATGTTAAAGCCGGTGAGTGTTGAGTACAAAGGTAATTGGCCAAATACTTTAACATTACTGGGCGTAATATTTAGCTCTTCATTTAGTTCACGCAGGGCAGTAGTGCGAAGCGTAATATCACTTGCTTCAAACTTACCACCGGGCAAGCAAATTTCACCGGGATGATGGTGCAAATAAATAGGGCGCTTACACAGTAAAATATGCGCATGATCATCTACATCAATAAGCGGCAACATGACTGCGCTGGCACGCTTTTTAGGGGTATCTATTCCTTGATCTGGCGCTGCCGTAGGGCTTAACTGAAACCGCGCTATAATGTGTTCACTATTCAAAGCGACCTACTGTTATAATAATGGAAGTATTTTATTTACTTTATCGTATGTTTCTTGATATTCCAATGCAACTTTAGAATCAGCTATTATGCCACCACCGGCCCAGCAGTGTATTTGTTGAGCGTGGCATACTAAAGTACGAATAGTAATGCTGGTATCCATGTTACCACAAGCACTTAAATAGCCTATTGAACCACAATAAATACTGCGACGATGCGGTTCAAGTTCTTCAATAATCTCCATTGCTCTCACTTTAGGCGCGCCAGTAATCGAGCCCCCAGGAAATGCTGCAGCGAGTTGATCAACCGCCGTTTTACCCTCTGCCAATGTAGCTGTAACTGTACTAACTAAATGATGCACCGCCGGAAAGCTCTCAATAGCAAATAATGAGGGCACCTGTACCGATCCTGGTTTGGCTACTTTACCTAAATCGTTTCGTAATAAATCAACAATCATTACATTTTCGGCGCGATCTTTGGCAGAGTTTGCCAATAATTGTGCTTGCTGGGCGTCTTGCTGCGGATCCGCTTTTCGCGGTAGCGTGCCTTTAATCGGCTTAGTTTGCACTTGATTATCGCTTACTAATATAAAACGCTCCGGAGAAATAGACAAAATTGCGCCTTGCGGATGGTTTATAAAGCTAGAAAACGGCGCTTTATTCGCTGCTGTTAATTTAACGTAGGCAGCCCAAGGCGAGCCTTCATATTGGGCACTAAAACGCTGTGCTAAATTTATTTGATAGCAATCGCCTGTTTTTAAATAATCTTCAATTACGGCAAATTTTTGCGCATAATCAGCGCGGCTCATATTAGATTGCCACGCAGTTTTAAGTGCAAAGCTAGGCATAATGGCAGGTTGTGCTAAATACTGCTGATAAAGTGCTAAGCGATTAACCTTAGGCTGGGCAATATAAAACCAACTGTTTTGTTGTTTATCGTATATGAGTGCATCTAAGTACAAGCCAACGGCCATTTGTGGCAAGTCTATATCGTTTATAGCGCTACTTGGGAGGTTTTCAAGTGTGCGGCCTAAGTCATAACCCAAATAACCCAGCCAGCCACCACTAAAGGGTAGGTTGTTGGCCGCTTTGTTGTTATTAAGTTTTAGCAGTTCGCTGTTCATTATTTCAAAGCAGCTTCTTGCATCGGGTTGGTTATTTAAAATACTCAGGTTGTTTTGTACTTCCAGTGTGCTTTTGGGCTCGATGGCAATAATATCAAAACGGCTGTCTACATGCTCACTATTGGCCGAATCGAGTAAAATGGCATAAGGCAAGTGGGCAAAATGCGCAAATACATCAATACAGCTTTGTGTTATGGCTAATTTTATACAATTATTTTTATTGTTTAGCATTTACTACCCCTTTAAGAACTGGCTCGAAACGGGCGAGGAGGGTATCATAAGTCAAATTTTTTTGGCAGCGTTTAGTTGCTTCCCAAATTAAAAACAGTGCAAACCACCGTCACCGGTTTGATATAGCTTACGCGACACCGCGTAACGGTAACTTAAGGAACCACTATGAGTACAATCCGTCAGCAAGACTTTATAGATAGCATTGAAGATGCTTTGCAGTATATTTCCTTCTATCATCCCCTTGATTTTGTTCAAGCGCTTGAAAAAGCCTATAACAAAGAACAAAGTAAAGCAGCAAAAGATGCCATCGCACAAATTCTAATTAACTCGCGTATGTCGGCTGAGGGCAAGCGTCCGCTTTGCCAAGACACAGGTATTATTACCTGTTTTGTTAAAGTAGGTATGGATGTTAACTGGGATAAAACCGATTTAACCGTTCAACAAATGGTTGATGAAGGCACACGCCGTGCATACTTAAATCCAGACAACCCGCTGCGCGCCTCTATTGTTGCAGACCCTGCAGGTACTCGTAAAAACACCAAAGACAATACCCCTTCAGTTGTACATATAGATTTAGTAGCGGGCGGTAAGGTTGAAGTAATGGTAGCGGCTAAAGGCGGCGGCTCTGAAAACAAAAGTAAAATGGTTATGTTAAACCCATCTGACGATGTGGCAGAATGGGTAGAAAAAACGCTACCTACAATGGGCGCAGGCTGGTGTCCGCCTGGCATGCTAGGTATAGGTATTGGTGGTACGGCTGAAAAAGCGGCAGTAATGGCTAAAGAGTCGTTAATGGATCCGGTAGATATTCATGAATTAATGGAACGCGGTGCAGAAACCACAGAAGAAAAGCTACGTTTAGAAATATTTGAACGTGCTAATAAATTAGGTATTGGCGCACAAGGCTTAGGCGGTTTAACAACGGTTGTTGATGTTAAAATTAAAACAGCACCAACGCATGCAGCGTCAAAACCGGTCGTGATGATCCCTAACTGTGCGGCTACTCGCCACGTACACTTTACCCTTGATGGTTCAGGCCCAGCAAACCTAAAAGCACCTAAGTTAGAAGATTGGCCACAAGTAACCTTTGAAGTGGGCGAAGGCACACGTCGTGTTGATTTAAATACCTTGACCAAAAAAGATGTGCAAGAGTGGAAAATGGGTGAAACTGTTTTACTTTCGGGTACTATTTTAACGGGTCGAGATGCCGCGCATAAGCGTTTGCAAGACATGATCAACTCAGGCGAAGGTTTACCTAAAGGCGTAGATTTTGATAATAAATTTATTTATTACGTAGGCCCAGTAGATGCTGTACGTGACGAAGCAGTTGGCCCAGCGGGTCCGACAACGGCTACGCGTATGGATAAATTTACCGATATGATGCTAGAAAAAACCGGTATTGTAGGCATGATAGGTAAAGCAGAGCGTGGCCCTGCTACGGTTGAGTCTATTAAGCAGCATAAGTCAGTGTACTTAATGGCAGTTGGCGGCGCGGCGTATTTAGTATCTAAAGCAATTAAAAAAGCACGTGTTGTTGCTTTCGAAGATTTAGGTATGGAAGCCATCTACGAGTTTGAAGTAGAAGATATGCCGGTAACAGTCGCTGTTGATAGCGAAGGTGCTAATGCGCATACGCAAGGCCCTGCAATTTGGAAAGCTAAAATTGAAGAGCTAGATAGCAAGCTAAAGTAATCTAACTTACTAATATACAAAGCGAGCCCTGTGCTCGCTTTTTGTTTAACTTAAACTAAGTAACCTGATCTCTGGATAATAAACCTATCTCAAGCAGCTATTTTCAGCGCTAACTGCGTTGAATTCACTTGCAATAGGCCAGCTATTGACGCGTGAATTCGTCTTGTTTTCACTGAAAATCTCTGGCTAGAGAAAATAAAGATAAATATAACTATGATTCAATACGTTAGTAAATCTCTTAACCAGAGTTCAGGTTAAATAACCTGTTCTACTCCCCGTAATTTAATTTGCTTAGCAAAAGAGTAAACAGCTCTGACCAGTTCTCTTAAACCACCCCCTTTTTAAGGCAAACCTATGTAGCATAAGCGTTTGCATATTATGCTTGCGTGTAATTTAAACTTTACAGTTATTAGTTGCGTTACGTTCACGTAAGCGTAAACCTTGCGGTGTTTGTTATTTTTAGCTTTTAATACTTGATTGCTTTACCTTTGTGGAATTTTTATGTGCACTTACCATTAAAGCTGGCTATTTAATTCAATGCTGTTTTGCGCTTGGGTTTATCCTCTCGTGGTATAGCGAAGCGTTATCCGAAGTGATAAAGTCTCGGCAATTTCATGCATGCATACCCTTTAGGGTTAACTATTTCGGAGTATTTAAAGTGGTTGTGTTTAATCAAGTTGAATTTGATAACCATGAACAAGTGGTTTTTTGTACTGATAAAGAGTCGGGTTTAAAAGCAATAATTGCGGTACATAATACTAACCTAGGTCCGGCAGTGGGCGGATGTAGAATGTGGGATTATGCAAATGATGAAGATGCCGTTTACGACGTGCTGCGTTTATCCAAAGGCATGACCTATAAAAATGCAGTTGCGCGCTTGCCATTTGGTGGCGGTAAATCTGTGATTATTGGTAATGCTAAAGAAATTAAATCTGAGCAATTATTCCGTGCTTTTGGTCGTCAATTAGAGCGATTAAACGGCAGCTACTATTCTGCTGAAGATGTAAATATCAACTGCGACGATGTTGCAATGATGAACAAAGAAACCAGTTATGTACTTGGCCTTGAAGGCAAAAGTGGTAACCCATCACCATTTACAGCATACGGTACGTTTTTAGGTATAAAAGCGGCATTAAACCATCAGCGTGGTCATCAAAACTTTGCTGGTATTAAAGTAGCAGTACAAGGGTTAGGGACTGTTGCTTATACTTTATGTAAGCATTTGTCAGAGGCGGGCGCTGAGCTATATGTTACTGATATTAACCAAGCAGCAATTGACCGTGTTGTTAATGAGTTTGGTGCTACAGCCGTTGGCATTGACGAAATTTACGATTTAGACGTAGACGTGTACGCACCTTGTGCACTAGGTGCAACTATAAACGATGCAACTATACCGCGCCTTAAAGCTACTATAATTGCAGGCTGTGCCAATAACCAGTTGGCACAATCGCGCCATGGTGAAATTATTCGTGAGAAAGGTATTTTATATGCACCAGATTACGTAATTAACGCCGGTGGTATTATTAATGTTTATTATGAAACGCTACCAGAAGGGTACAGTGCTGCTGCGTCAAATAAACATGTTGAAGGTATTTTTGATACCCTAACTGAAATCTTTGCGCGTAGTGAAAAAGAGCAAAAATCTACGCATTTAATTGCTGATGAGCTTGCACAAGAGATCCTTAAAAACGGTCTTTAATCGGCTAAATAAGTTAACCGTAAATATTAGGGCGTGCAATTGCACGCCTTTTTTTTGTTTATACGTTAAACTTAGTTTTTTATTTTGTGTGTTTATTTATCTATGTCTTCTTCGCCTGTTTCTATGCAGCCTATTGATTTTGATAGCTGGCCCCGTAAACAACATTTTGAGTTGTTTAAACACTTTTCTCAACCTTACTTTAATGTGTGTGTACAGCTAAATGCGAAGGCCTTATATAATTACTGTAAAGCGCATCAGCTGTCTTTTTTTCAGGCCTATACTTATGCCACACTTAAAGCGTGCCATGCGTACCCGCCAATTATGCTGCGTATTATTAATGATAAGCCATGGCTACTAAGTAACACCCGCGCTAGTGTGGTTGAGCTGGCAGCAGATGACTCGTTCAGGTTTAGTTACTTTAGTGATAAGGCCAACTTTACTGAGTTTGCCGTGCATGCCAGCGCAGTTAGTTTTAATGCTAAATCGCAGCCTTTATTTTCTGATGCCTTTGCACAAACCGAAGGGCAGGCCGACTTAATTCATATTTCGGTATTACCTTGGCTAAATTTTAGTGCTTTTTCGCATGCGTTTAGTGAAGGGAAATGTTTAGGGATCCCTAAATTTGTATTTGGTCAGCTTAATAAACAGCAGCAAACTATGCCCTTAGCTATTGATGTACATCACTCTTTAATGGATGGTTTACACGTAGCAAAGTTTATAAACATTTTACAAGATACATTTGATAACTTTTGTAAAGATTAGTTAATGAAATGCTACTGCAGGCTGTGGTAGTATTTTCTTAGTTTAGCTGGTTTTGGTTGGTTTTTAATCACTTAGGATTGCGTTAAATTTAGTGGGTAATACTAATTAATCAATAATAATTATAAAGGTCGCAGTGATGAAGCATTTAGGGATTTTATGTGTATTTTTCGTCATGTTCACGTGTCAGGTGCAGTCACAAACTCGTTTACCTTTAAGTGATTATTTTTTTGAAACATGGAATACCCGCTCAGGCCTGCCTCACAATAGTATTAATAGCTTAGCGCAAACTCAAGACGGTTATTTATGGATAGCAACATGGGAGGGTTTAGCGCGCTTTAATGGCCAAGAATTTAAACTATTTACTCGCGCTGAAATAAATAATCTTCCCGACTCAGGGCTTCGTGCACTTACTCCTACCGATGACGGCGGCTTATTAATAGCCGGTGCAAGAGGTGGTATCAGCTTATATCAATATAGACAGTGGAATACTCAGCCGAGTGCCTCAGCTATGGTTAATCACATAATTAAAAGTAACGATGACGGGTTTTGGCTGGCATTAGAAAACGATGGCGTATTTTACCGCGGGGCTAATAGTAAACACGATCAGGCCATTGTTCATAATGTTAGCGCCTATCGTGTGCTTGAAGATGCCAATGGCGTTATTTGGGCTGCTACTAGCGATGGTTTATATAAAATTGTTGATCAGCAAGCAAGCTTAATAACAGCCGATGATGGGCTACCCAATGCAGCAGTTTATACTCTACTACTTACTCGCCAAGGGAAATTAATTATTGGCAGTGAGCGCGGCGCTTATATTCTCAAAGACGCAGTATTTACTGCCATCCATCCACAGCTTAGTGCTGAGTCTATTTCTAGTTTATTAGAAGATAACCATGGTGATTTGTGGTTTGGCACTATTAATAAAGGTGTTTTTCGACTCAGTGTGGCTGGGCTTGAGCAATTAGATGCGAAAGGCGGACTCCCTGCTAATAGAATATTGTCTTTATTACAAGATAGAGAAAACAGTATTTGGGTGGGCACTAATGCCGGGCTGTTTAGATTAAGGGAGGCGCCATTTACCGCCTGGACTACTAAGCGGGGTTTAGCTGGGGATTACGTGCGAACGGTATTATCGCACTCCGATGGTAGCTTATGGGTAGGGAGTAGTGCCGGCCTTAACAAAATTAAAAATAATAATGTAACTCAAATAGAAGGTGCTAAAGAAGGTTCTCCCTATTCGGTATTGAGTTTACTGGAGGGCGAGGATGGCGATGTATGGATAGGCACTTATACATCGGGTGTATTAAAGGTTAGTAATAATAAAATAACGCCTTATTTAAATCGTAGTAATGGCCTTGGGAGTAACGAAGTAAGAGGGCTATTACTCGATTCCAAACAGCGATTATGGATCGGCTCTGCTATGGGGTTAACGCGAGTTGAAAAAGATGGCTCATTAGTGCAATTTACCAATGAAAAAGAGCTGCCTAGCGGTTTTATTTTAGCACTCAGTGAAGATAACAAAGGCAATGTTTGGATTGGCACCGGCAATGGGGTTGTGGTGTTTAATATACTAACTGAGCAATTTAGTGCTATAAGCTTTCCGGCGCAATTTGCTGCCGAGTATGGATTTGGTTTTTATTTTGATGACGACTACACATGGATGACGACAGATCGTGGATTAATGCGCTATGAGCACAGTGCAGGCAAAATGGCTATTTTAGGGCGGGAGCAAGGGCTGCCAGTCGATAAGTTATTTCAAATTGTGGCTCATAAAGATTCATTTTGGTTATCGAGTAACCGCGGGGTTATTCAGGTTGATCGCCAGCACGTTAATCATGTTCTTGATGAAAAACAAAAAAATATAAATATTCCACTCGTATTTCAACTTTATGACGAGGGCGATGGCATGCTCAGTGCACAAGTTAATGGCGGCTCGACCCCATCAGCAACAGTGCATAAAGATGGCACCATTTGGTTTGCTACTGCAAAAGGAGTAAGCGCGCTAAAACCTGAGTTATTGCAAGCATCAAGCAAAGTAGATTTGCCTACTATGATTGAGAGCTTTAGCGTTAACGGCAGAGCAACAGCGCTCCCATTAGATGGTGAAACAGTATTATTGCCGCCTAATGTTTCAAGATTATCTTTTCAGTATGCGGGTTTGAGTTTTATTATGCCGCAACGTTTAAGTTTTCAAACACAGTTAGAAGGTTTTAATAAAGAGTGGGTAAACCGCCAGCACATGACAGGTGCAGAATACACCAACTTACCTGCAGGTAAGTATACGTTTAAGGTGCGCGCCGGTTATCCAAATACGCAATGGCAGCAAAATGAGCAAGAAATTCGCTTTGTAATTCAAGCACATTACTGGCAAAAGTTGAGCTTTAAATTAATGCTGTTTTTTACTTTTTTAGTCACTATATATGCTATTTATAAGTACCGCTTATATCATTATAAAAAAGTAGAGGCAGAGCTAACTAAACGAGTAGAAAAGCAAACACAGGACCTTCAAGAACAGGCAAACGCCTTTGCTTATCAAGCCACTCACGACCAACTTACTGATATGCCAAACCGGCGCGCTTTCGATAGTTGGTTAGCAGCAAATTTTGCCACTTATAAGCAGCAAAATAAAATATTAGCTATTGCTATCATGGATATAGATCACTTTAAGCGGGTGAACGATGGCTGGTCACATATTGTTGGCGATAAAGTTATTTGTGAAATAGCCAAAATACTCAAATCGCATTGCGAAGGTGAGCAGCAAGTAGCTCGCTGGGGCGGGGAGGAATTTACCTTAGTGTTTCCTAACAAAACTGCGGCAGAAGCAAAACTCATGTGTGAACTATTACGGGAAGAAATTGCAAATAACGATTTTTCAGTAATTGCTGCTGGGCTGCATCAAGTAACCGCGAGTTTTGGTGTTTCTGATTCTAATAATATAGACGATTACGACCGACTTTTATCAGGAGCCGATCAGGCATTATACAAAGCTAAAAACGGTGGCCGTAATCGCACCGAAATCATGTAATTGAAAAGTGCCTCAGTCGCACACATATAGAGAGTATACATTGAGCGAAGGCATCAGCATGATAAATGGATTGTTAATTGTTATCTTAATTATTTTTGTGGTTATTTTTTGGCGTTGGCCAGCTATTCAAAATAGATTATGGCAACGTAAATATAAAACTCTTGAGCTTAATTCGCAGCAAAAAGATATTTTACTGCGTTGTATGCCTATTTATAAAAAAATGACCGATGCTGATAGAGCAAAGTTAGAGCGTCATATTATGTGGTTTTTAAGTGAAAAACGCTTTGTAGGGTGCGATGGCTTAAAACTAACAGGTGCAATGAAGCTAATTGTAGCAGCCGATGCCTGCTTGCTTGTGCTCAATAAACCTTGGCCACTTTACAAAAATGTAAAAGAAATACTCCTCTATCCAAGTGCTTATTATGCGCCGCAGTTAACGCGTGATAGCGCTGGCTTAGTTAGCTATCATAATGCAATTAGGCTAGGTGAGTCGTGGCCAGGTGGTACATTAGTACTCAGTTGGCACGACGTTCTTGAGGGAAATAGATTACCCAGTGATGGCCATAATTTAGTGTTTCATGAATTTGCGCATCAGCTAGATCAAGAAACCGGCAAAACAACCGGTACGCCGTTACTTAAAACAGCAGCCGAGTATAAAGAATGGGGGCGTGTATTTAGTCGTGCCTTTAACCAGTTAAAAAGTCATGTTGCTTATAGTATGGAGCATGTTATTCATAGTTATGGTGCGACTAATGAGGCTGAGTTTTTTGCGGTGATCACCGAAACCTTTTTAGAGAAGCCGGCAGAACTGCGCCGATATGACCCTGAAATTTATCGCTTGCTGGTGGACTATTATCAATTTGACCCTATAGTCTGGCATTAATTTACGGCATTTCATCTTATAACGCTGGCAACTTGTCGGCGTTTTTGTTGCAATCATGTAAGAGAGTTACATAGAGCAACAATAATAAGTGAGAATTGCATGAAAAAAATGCTGCAAACGGTGCTAGCTTTATCTGTGTCATTGGCACTAGGCAACGCACAAGCCCAACAAGACGATGAGCCAAAATGGCAAGTAGATTCACCTAAAGGGCAATTTGTAGATGCCACCATTAGTGTTGATCAAGGCACATGGATGAACCTAGATATTAGCCCTGATGGTAAAACACTGGTGTTTGATTTACTTGGCGATATTTATACTATGCCAATAAGTGGCGGCAATGCCACACAACTTACCTCAGATATTGCATGGCAAATGCAACCGCGCTTTAGCCCAAATGGTAAACACATTGCTTTTACCTCAGATCAAGGTGGCGGCGATAATATTTGGATTATGGATTTAAACGGCGAAAACCAAAGTGCAGTAACCGACGAAACCTTTCGCTTATTAAACAGCCCTGCATGGAGTCCTGATGGCGACTACTTAGTTGCGCGTAAACACTTTACCGCAAGTCGCTCATTAGGGGCAGGCGAAGTATGGCTTTATCATAAAGCGGGTGGTAAAGGAGTACAGCTTACTAAGCGAGCAGACGATCAAAAAGATTTGGGTGAGCCGATGTTTTCGCCCGATGGTCGTTATGTGTACTTTTCGCATGATGCAACACCAGGTAAAACCTTTCACTATTCAAAAGACTCTGTAGCGGGAATTTATAAAATAAAACGTTACGACCGTGAAACCGGCGAAATTGAAACGGTGATTAGTGGCATGGGTGGCGCAATAAGACCAACCCCCTCACCCGATGGTAAAAAGCTTGCTTATATAAAGCGTGACGACTTTCAAACTAGCCTGTATTTATACGACTTAACTAGCGGTGAGCACACTAAACTGTACGATAAGTTAGAGCGTGATATGCAAGAAACTTGGGCTATTCATGGTGTTTACCCCACGATTGCTTGGACGCCAGATAACCAACAACTGGTATTTTGGGCTGGTGGCACAATACATAAACTCGATGTTAGCGATAAATCGGTAGAAACCATTGCTTTTAAAGTACAAACCACTAAAAAAATTCAAAAAGCAGTGCGTTTTACACAAAACCTCGATACTGATGAGTTTGATGTAAAAATGCTGCGTAACGTACAAATTAGCCCAGATGGTGAAACGGCTATTTTTGAAGCGTTAGGACACATTTATAAACGTGATTTAGAATCAGGTAAAATTAAACGCTTAACCAAACAAACCGATCATTACGAGTTATTTGCGCAGTACTCGCGCGATGGCAAAAAAATAGTGTACACCACATGGGACGATAACGAGCAAGGTCAAGTACGTGTAGTTTCTGCGAGCAGTGGCCGTGGTGACACCATAACTGAGCAACCGGGTAAGTACGTTGAGCCTACCTTTAGCCCAGACGGTAAAACAGTGGTTTATCGCAAAGCCACCGGTGGCAGTATTTTAAACCCTAAGTGGTCACTAAACCCAGGAGTTTACAGCGTAAGTACTAAAGGCGGCAAAAGTGAGTTAATTTCAAAAAATGGCTATCAGCCACAGTTTGGCGCAGCTAACGATCGAGTGTACATCATGAGCCCGTGGCCAAAACCAACGCTGAGTGTAGTAGAGCTTGATACTAAAAAAGTGCGTAAGCTTTACGAATCTGAGCATGCCACCGAGTTTAGAGTATCGCCAGATGGCCAATATCTTGCGTTTGCTGAGCGCTTTAAAGTATTTGTAACACCGTTTGTAGAAAGCGGTAAAACGATTAATATTAGCCCTACAGACAACCAATTTCCTATTGAGCAGTTATCTGTTCGTGCGGGAGAAAATATTAGCTGGAGCGCTAATAGCAATAAACTGTATTGGACTTTAGGCCCTGAGCTTTATCATGCCAGCCTTGAGGGTATGTTTGCTATTAATAAAGCTGACGATAAAGACTTTAAAGTAAAAAGTGGCGATAACATTAGTTTTAGTAAAAAAATGGCTGAGCCAAAGGGCATGATAGCTCTAACGGGCGCTAAAATTATTACTATGGATGGCGAAAAAGTTATTGAAAATGGTGTGATTATCACCGATGGTAAGCATATAAAAGCCATTGGTACAGCTGCTGAAGTAAGCATTCCCAAAGGTGCTAAAGTAGTTGATGTAACGGGCAAAACGATTATGCCAGGCATAGTCGACGCCCACGCACATGGCTCGCAAGCAAGTGATGAAATTATTCCACAACAAAACTGGAAAAATTTTGCAGGGCTTGCATTAGGTGTAACTACAATTCACGACCCATCAAACGACACCTCAGAAATATTCACCGCCAGTGAAATGCAAAAAGCAGGCATGATAGTTGGCCCGCGTATATTCTCTACCGGTACTATTTTGTATGGCGCCAATATGCCAGGGTATACCTCGCATATTGACTCATTAGATGATGCTAAATTTCATTTAGAGCGTTTAAAAAAGGTTGGCGCGTTTAGTGTTAAATCGTACAACCAACCACGTCGCGAGCAACGCCAGCAAGTAATAGAAGCGGGGCGTGAACTGCAAATGATGGTAGTACCCGAAGGTGGCTCATTACTACAACATAACCTAAGTATGATAGTAGATGGGCATACAGGCATTGAGCATTCAATTCCGGTAGAGCATATTTACGACGATATAAAACAGCTGTGGTCACAAAGTGATGTAGGTTATACACCAACGCTTGTTGTAGCCTATGGCGGTATTTGGGGCGAAAATTACTGGTACGATAAAACGGATGTGTGGAATCACCCACGGTTAAGTAAATTTGTGCCTAAAAACCAATTATTACCGCGCTCAATGCGCCGCGTTAAAGCACCCGAGCATCACTATAACCATTTTAACAATGCCCGCGTAGCTGCTGAGCTGCAAGACCTAGGTGTACTAGTTAACTTAGGAGCGCATGGCCAACGTGAAGGTTTAGGTGCGCATTGGGAAATGTGGATGTTTGCCCAAGGTGGCATGACCCCACTTGAAGCAATTAGAGCCTCTACACTCGATCCAGCTAAGTACTTAGGGCTAGATAAAAACGTCGGATCGCTAGAAGTAGGTAAACTTGCTGATTTAATGGTAATTGATGGCGATCCGCTAAGTAATATCCGCGACTCAGACAAAATTGACTACACCATGATCAACGGCCGCTTATTTAATGCCGCAACTATGGTTGAAGTGGGTAAAAAACAGCGTAAACCACTTTATTTTGAAAACAACAAATAACATTTAAAGTTAGAGTTTAAATAACGTTAACGCATTTAAAAGCGGCTAACTTAGTGTTAAGTTAGCCGCTTTTTTTAGGCATAAAAAAACCGCTTAACGCGGTTTATTTTAAGATCACATTAGGATGTTAAACAACACCGCGCGGTAAACGGCAATCGTGCTCTTTACGCGCTAATTCTACAATCCAAAACTCTTCAGCTGTATAACCGTCTTCATTTTCGGTAACAACAGTAAATGGTGCTTTTTTCTGTGCTTTAGCAGGCGCAGCCACTTTAGTTTTTTTCGTTTTAGCAGTTTTGCCAGAAGTTAACTTTTTAGTTAACTCTGCTACATCAGCTAGGCGTAAATTTTTGCCGCCATCGATGCTGTACCAGCCTGGTTTTGTAGTGATTTCAGGTTTTTTACCGTTGGCAGCTTCATACGCTGATTCAAAGGCAGATAACACTGCTGTTTTGTCTAGTTTGCTCATTAGAGACCCTATACGTTGTTAACACAGATAAAGAAGTCCTATTTATACCTATTTTAAAAGTGTTTTTCAATTTTTTGCGATTTTCCTTCCATTTTAGCTCATAAACAGCCAAAATTTGCACAAAATTCAGTGTTAAGTAAGGTAGCTTATATGCAACGTCGAGAATTTAACCAGCTGTTAAATGACATTTTAAAACCCCACACAATTAATGATTTTTGCCCAAATGGCCTACAAATTGAAGGCAAAAATGAAATTAAAACCATAATTACTGGTGTTACTGCAAGCCAAGCACTGATTGATGCTGCAATAGAAAAAAATGCTGATGCAATATTAGTGCACCATGGTTATTTTTGGAAAGGCGAATCGCAACCAATTACAGGTATGAAAAAACGCCGCATTGGTGCGTTATTAGCAAATGACATTAACTTATTTGCTTATCATTTACCGCTCGATATACATCCGGTACTTGGTAATAACGCACAATTAGCACTGTTGCTAGATATTGAAATTGAAGCGGGTTTAGAGCCTGTTGCAAACAGCGTAGCAATGAAAGGGCGTTTAAAAACACCGTTAACGGGTGAAGAGTTTGCCAATAAAATAGCTCAAGTGTTAAACAGATCACCACTGAGCAGTTTAGTACGAACCGATAAAATAGAGACAATTGGGTTATGCACCGGTGGCGGGCAAGGTTACATTGACCTAGCTGCAGAGCAAGGCCTTGACGCCTACTTAACTGGCGAAGCCTCGGAGCAAACTATTCATAGCTCGCGCGAGCAAAATATTGATTTTTTTGCCGCAGGGCACCACGCCACAGAGCGCTACGGCATTAAAGCATTAGGTGAGCTACTCGCTCAAGAGCATGGTTTTGACGTCACATTTATTGACATAGATAACCCAGTATAAATAGTTAAAAATGCAATAAATATAAAATCATCATTAGCTCTCATGGCTTTGGTAAACAATACAAAAAACCATATTAATACATGTGTTAGTGAAGGTTGCGGCTGGGTGGTTTTTACTAAATACAAAGTGACAGGTAAAGCTTAAGCTATAAATCTTAAGCTACTAACCTATGAGGCTATTTTATATTTATGAGCTGCTTTAGATTTAAGTCGTGATCGCGTTTTTGAGGAATGCTTGAAGCCGTTTTTCTATAACTAGAAACTTCAGAGCCTCGAATATAAGTAATGAGAGGAGTCACTTTTGAGCGAAATGAAAATATTTGGTCTTTTTTTAATTACGGCTTTGGCAGAAATTATTGGCTGTTATTTACCATACCTTTGGTTGCGTGAGGGGAAATCGGTTTGGTTACTGGTTCCTGCAGCCCTCAGCCTGGCTATATTTGCTTGGTTATTGTCGTTGCATCCAGCCGCTGCAGGTAGGGTTTATGCTGCTTATGGTGGCGTGTATATTTTCATGGCTATTTTGTGGTTGTGGGCTGTTGATGGTATTCGTCCAACTACATGGGATCTTGTGGGGTCTGGTGTAGCACTTGTAGGTATGGCTATAATAATGTTTGCTCCACGTAGCGTATAACAATAGTATCAGAGGTGGTAGTTTCCATCACGGAAAATAAAAAACACCTATTTTAAGGTTTGTAATTGCAGCGTAGTTAGTAAAGCTGCACATATCCGGAAATTACCATGTCTAAATCAGTTCAACCGCACATTAAAAATGTAGCTCTAATCGTTAAAAACTACGATGGTGCTATCGCGTTTTATACTAAAAAACTTCAATTTACACTCCTCGAAGATACTGATTTAGGTGGCGGGAAGCGCTGAGTTTAGGTTTATCTTCCCTATTCTAATGGTACGAATTTACTAGGAGCACAAACGAGCAGACACAAGCTGTTGGTAACCAAACCGGTGGACGTGTTTTCTTACTTTTACAGATCAACGATTTCTGGTGAGACTATGAGCTAATGAAAGCAAATGATGTTGTATTTAATGAAGAGCCACGAGTTGAAGAGTATGGCACAGTAGTGTTTTTTCAAGACCTATATAGTAATAAATGGGATTTACTGCAACTCAACAGCACAACCAAATAGTATGCACTTAACAATAGACTATAGGAACAACAGCTGTTTTCACCACACACTTAATCTGGCAGCATCTAAGCCAATAAATTTAAAAAGTTAAGAACCGATAAAAATTATGAGCACTGAAAATATTTCTCAAAAAACCGCTAGCTTATTCCCATGGCTGATTATGATCTTGATGTCGTCAGTGACCTTTGTAGGGATATTATCGGAGCTGATGCCCTCAGGTGTTATGCCTTTAATGATGGCCGATCTCAATATTAGTGAGATGCAAACAGGTAATTTGGTGGGCTACTACGCCATTGCTTCAGCGATATTTGCAATTCCGCTCATTTCAATGACGATGCAATTTAATCGCAAGCACTTACTGCTGCTTTTGTTGAGTGGCTTTGCCGTTTCAAACATTGTGGTTGGGCTGATTGATAATTATAACGTTATTATTTTTCTTAGAATTATCGGAGGCATTTGTGCAGGTGTGATGTGGCCAATGATTGCAGCTTACGGTATGCGACTGGTAGATGAGGAACATCATGGCAAGGCTATTGCGGTTATTATGGCAGGCACCACGCTGGGAATTAGTATTGGTATGCCCATAATGACGACTATTGGCAATGAATATGGCTGGCGAAGTGAGTTTATTGGCTTTGGGCTGGTTATTATTGCTATTGCCATTATTAGCTTTTTTGCTTTGCCTTCTGCGCCCGGTGAAAAGCTGAGCAAAAGCTCCTCACCTTTTGCGGTATTAACAAATCCAGCTGTACTAGTTATTCTTGTGCTTACCTTGCTTGGTGTAACCGCACATTATGGTGCCTATGTTTACATTACAAGCCTGGTTGAGGAAATTGGTTTAGCTGGTGGGATTGAAAGTGCTTTATTGTTTTTTGGTATAGGTTCGATGATTTCTGTTTTTTTAGCTATAAAACTTATCGATAAATACCTGCGGCTATTAACAATAACCATGTTTGCATTACTTATTGTTTCTATGCTCACATTACTAATGTTTGGCAAAGTAAAAGGTGTAGGGCATTTTGCTTTTTTTATCTGGGGTCTTTCATTTGGTCCCTTAGTCACTTTAATGCAGGCCGCCGTTAGCAGGCAGGTAAAAAATGCTAAAGATGTTGCTACTTCAGTTCAGTCCTCGGTATTTAATTTATCCGTTATGATCGCATCTTCTGTTGCTGGGCTGCTGCTGGGGATTTATTCACCTATGAGCTTGGTGTACTTTGCCGTTGCTTTATCTATTCCGGGTATTATTATCTCATTTTTTGCGAAAAAAACTTTAAGTAAAGTGTTTTAGAAAAACTTATTGATGCTAAGAAAATAAAATCTATACAGTTAAAGTGAAGTGGCCAATTGAAAGGTAGTGTAGCTAATATTACTCCCTCTAGTGCCGGATGATGATGGTTATAGTTATAGCTTGTTCATGCAGCAAAATGGCCTAAAGTGAGCTCCCTATGTATCTGCTTTAGCATTTGGAATTTGACTCTAAGCGCGATGGAAAGTCACTGCTTGTTGCTTAACAAAGTAATCAAAGCTGTCTTTGGTAAGTGCACTAACACGTGTAACTTTGTGGGATGTTATGTGGCGCATTAGCAAAATGTACGACACACGTTATTGGCAAAAGTGTTATAAATTAACAAAACCGGACACCTATTTAAGTAACCCGGTTTGATACACTATTTGTAATTTACTGCGTTGAACTTACGTTAAAGTGCTTCTGGGTCTATCCAACGGCGCATGCTGATCCACGCTTTACCCACTACCTCATGGCTGTATTGTGTTACTACATGCAAAGCTTGGGCATTTGGTACGAGTTGTTTGTGCCAAGGTAACACAGCAAAGTTATGATAGTCAGTTGCCGCTGTTATTACCTCAACACCTTGGGCGTTAAATAAATCTTTTGCGCGCGGCATATGTAAAACTGAAGTAACCAATGCCACTTTGTAGTCAACTAATGTGGGGGCTAATAATTTTGCTTCGGCTGGGGTATCCATAGCCGCTGGATTTTGCACTAAGCGATTTTTATTAATGCCTAAATTTATTGCTGTGTTATACATTAAGCTACTATTAGTGACTTTTTGGTATCCGCCGCCCGATACAATAAGTTGTGCTTTTGGGTAGAGTTTGGCTAGCTTTATGCCTTCGACTAAACGAGTAAGTGCGCAGTTGCCAAGTTGGTTATTAGCACTTAAAGCCGTGTTGGGGTTAATGTCGCAACCGAGTACGACTATTTTGTCAATTTTTGGCTGTTTTAATGAATTAAATGCCAGTGTGGGTGACTCGTTATTTTTTATAATTAGGTTAGCAACCAGCGGTGTGCTGACTAAAAGCAGCGCTGCTAAGCTTATAAAAGATAAAAATAAAGCAGATCTTTTACCTCTAAATGCCAAAAGTAGCATAATAAGGGCAAATAGACCCAATAAAGGCAGTGGCATTAATAAACCACCCAATAATTTTTTTATGGCAAACATAATGAGTAATATAAAAAGCTAAGTTAGCTTTATATTACTCATGTGTAAGATGTTTATCGACCGTTATTTAACTTACAGGTATTTAAAAAGTGACGATAAACTGGGTTGTCTTTCATTTCTTTTTTCATCGCTAAATACATAGGGCGAGTTAAGCCTAATGCTCCTAGCGGAATTGACTTAATTAATCCTTGGCTTTCGTAAGGTGTAACCAGCCAGTCGGGTAATGCAGCCACGCCCATGCCCGCACTAACGAGTTGAAAAATAAGTAATCCCTGGTCAACTGTTTTAAGTGTGCCATCAAAACGGGCATTTTGAATAAAGTGTTTAAAAATATCTTGGCGTTCGCGCGGAATAGGGTAGGAAATAATAGTTTCGTTTTTTAAATCAAGCGCAGTTACATAGGCTTTTTTAGCAAGATCATGGTCGGGGGCAACAATGAGCTTTAATTTAAAGTCGAATAAATGGGCGTATTCTAGCTGGTCGGGTTCGCGTATATCTGAGGTGAGCACTAGGTCAAGTTCATCACTTAATAAATCAGGGATGGCGTCGTAGCTAAAACCGCGTTCGTAATCAATTTTTATATCGGGCCAAAAATTATTAAATTCTTTAATTGTTGGCAATAACCAATGAAAGCACGCATGGCACTCAACACTTAAGCGCATTTGTGAAATAGGCTGGTTTAAACTTTCTTTTAAGCGGCACTTGGTTGCTTCTACTTTTGGTAATATTTCGTGGGCTAATTCAAGTAATAGCATACCTTGGGGGGTAAATCGTACTGGTTGGGTTTTTCTCTCGAACAATTGGCAGTCTAATTTGTTCTCTAAATCTTTGATTTGATGTGATAAAGCCGATTGCGTTAAAAATAACTCACGTGCGGTATTAACCAAAGATCCCGTTTCTTTTAAGGTAGCAATGGTTTTTAAGTGTTTAAGACCAATCATCTTTAAAAATTCTCATGAAAAAGGTGAGTTTAACTCAGAGTAAGCACATATTACGCTTTTACAAAAAACGTTTCAACGTCTAGAAGGCTATTAATTGTGTTTTATTAGTAACCTCTATGCTTAACATTAAGTTTTTTAATCATGAAAGTCATTTTAAAATAGATTTGATGGATTTTGCATGAGTTTAGCTCATGTTGGGTTTTGGTGTGATTACTAAAAATATTGTGGGCGAGCATGGATTTATTACAAAGGTTTGAAATGTTGATTACCCGAATGACACTGACCAAGTGTATTAGGATATTAATACAGCTAAGATGCCTAGTATTGCATGGATAAATCCAGATTGTGGTTTAAAACCAGATCATGGGACAAGCACTTACCAACATGGTTAAAACAACCAAAGAGCTGCGTGAAGAGTTAAAGGTTAGATCTACACCTTAAAAATGTAGCTTACGTATATTACTTATATAAAAATAATCGTAAAAATAAGCCAGCAATAATTAGCTGGCTTTTTTATTATAGTGGGGCGTCGATTAGTAAAATAGCTTCTTGGGCTGTTACCGGTTTTGATTTTAAATAGCCTTGCCCGTAATTGCACTGCGTAGTTTGTAAAATAGCGAGTTGCTCAGCAGTTTCAATCCCCTCAGCAACCACTGCAAGATTAAGTGATATTGCTAGCGACAAAATAGCATCAACGAGTGGGTTGGCTGAGTCATGTAAGTGATCAATAAAGCTCTTATCTATTTTTAAAATATGAATAGGTAGCTGATGTAAGTAACCAAGCGCTGAGTAACCTGTACCAAAGTCATCAAGGCAAAGCTTTACTTTTAATGGCGATAAGCCTTCAATTATTTGCGTAGCTAAGTCTAAATTTTCGATTAACCCCGATTCAGTAATTTCTAAACACAAAGATCCCAGCGGGAGCTGATATTTATTATAAATAGCGTGAATTTGTGCCACAAAATCTAAACTGGCAAAGTGACGAGACGATACATTAACGGTGACTTTTAAAAACCGGTGTCCTTGTTGATGCCAAGTGCTAATTTGTTGTGCGGCTAAATCTAATAAATGTAAGTCTAAATTAATTATTTGCCCGGTTTTTTCAGCAATTGGGATAAAGTCATTTGGCGGTACAAACCCTTTACTGGGATGATGCCAACGAACAAGTGCTTCAAAACCGATTACTTCACATGTTGCAATGGTAAATATAGGCTGAAAATACAGCTCAAACTCATTGTGCTCTATACCGTGTTGTAAGTCGTTTTCAATATCGGCATGTGTTTTAAGCTTTTTGCGCATAATATTATTAAATAGCTTAACTTGTCCGCGTCCTGTCGATTTAGCTTCGTACATAGCTGCATCAGCTTGTTGCAATAAAATATAGGCTTTGTCGTTTTCGTTATCACTTAATGCTACGCCAATACTTGTAGATGCTTGTAATAGGTGGCCGTCAATATTAATTGGCTTTGAAAGGGCAAGTTGTATGCGTTTGAGCGCATCCGTTACCTGATTGCGGTGAGTGATGTTTTCCATAAAAATAGCAAACTCATCGCCACCTAAACGTGAAAATGTGTCGGTATTGCGCACCGTGCCTTTAATTAATTGGCATATTTTTATTAAAAAGTGATCACCAACTTCATGACCAAGTGAATCATTAATACTTTTAAAGCGATCAAAATCTAAATAGAGTAAGGCGTGGCTAGTGCCTTTTTTTGCTCTTGCAAGGCGTAAAATAGCATGCTTAATTCGCTCAATAAGTAATGAGCGATTAGCTAGGCCAGTGAGGTCATCGTGCAGGGCGCGGTGCTCTAGTTCTTGGCGAGCTAATTGGCGATCAATCGCCATACTTATTTGTCGGCTAACATAGGTCAGCAGCGCATTATCGTGTTGACTGTAATGTAGTGCTTTATCGTAACTTTGCACTACTATAACACCGCTATGGCGATCGTTTACCCTAAATGGGACACCTAACCAAGATTCTGCGCGCCTACCCACCATTTTAAAATGCTGTTGTTCTACATGGTGTAAAAACTCACTATTAGTGAGCAGTAAAGATTGCTCCGTAACTAATAAATAATACGAGGCAGTATCTTTTAATTGCTCTTTTGAAATTTTTTGATGGCTGTTGGTTTTAATGCCTTCTTCAACAATATAAACAATATCTAACACGTCAATTTGTTTATCGTATAGCGCTATAAAAAAGTTATCGGCAGGGAGTAAACTATTAATAATTAAATGCAGCGATTCAAAAAAAACGTCTAAATTTTTAGCTTTATAAGTTAAGTTTGCAATTTGCAGCAGGCTATTTTCTAACTTTTGGGCATTATTTAATTGTAAAACCGTTGTTTGTAAGCTGTTTACCGTATTAACTTGGTTTATTTTGGCACTTAATAAGTGAGCAACCGTAGTGAGTATTTCGAGGTGCGAGTTAGTAAAGTAATTTTTAATTGGGTGCTCACAATCTATTACCCCTAAAACATGATCTTTGTATATAAGTGGAACACATATTTCAGATTGAGCAGGGCGCTCATCAGCAATGTAGCGGCTATCTTTGGTTACATCGCCAATCATGATTGCTTTAGCTGTGGTTGCTACATAGCCGGTGATACCTTCATCAAAGTGGATCACTTTTCTCTGTGCTTGATATTCTTTGCGCTCACTGGCAACGCCCATAGAAGCGGCTTGAATAAGCGTTAAATTGGCAGTATCAGCAAGATAAATAACACAATCAACAAAGCCAAGCCTATTAATCACTTGGGTAGTTACATATTCAAATAGCTCATCAAGCGTATCTAATTGCAGCAAGCTTGAGGAGAACTGATTAATTATACTCAGCTGATCGGTTTTAACTTCGAGCGCTGTAGTTATATCTACTTTGTTAGGCATAGCAAATAATGTAGTTCTTAGTTAAGTATAAATACGGGTACTAATTTAACATGGTATTAACTTTCCTACAAAACAAAATGATAATTGCTTTATGTAAACTGTAAAGTTTAATTGCAGCGCTACAAAGGTTGATTATTTATAATAAGATCTTTACTCGAAAACGTCCTATGCCTATGATCGGATAAATTTAGCTTAGGGACCAACTCATGACCGTTAAAAATACAGACTCTGCAGCAACACTCACTATTACCAGGCCAGATGATTGGCATGTACACTTACGTGATGGTGATCAATTAAAAGACACGGTTCGTGATATTAGCCGTTATATGGGTCGAGCAATTATTATGCCTAATTTAATGCCGCCAGCAACTTGTACAGATACGGCATTAGCATACAGAGAACGTATAATGGCTGCAGGCCCACAAGGCAATTTTGAGCCTTTAATGGTGCTATACCTTACAGATAAAACAACCCCAGATGAAATAATAAAAGCCAAAGCAACTGGCAAAATAGTTGCAGCAAAACTATATCCGGCAGGTGCAACAACAAATTCAGACTCAGGTGTTACCTCAATTAAAAATATTTACCCTGTTTTAGCTGCAATGCAAGACGTAGGCATGCTGCTTTTAATACACGGTGAGGTGACAGATTCGTCTATTGATATTTTTGACCGTGAAAAAATATTTATCGAAACGATTTTAGGTGATGTAGTAACTGACTTTCCTGAGCTAAAAATAGTACTTGAGCATATTACAACCAAAGATGCGGTAGAGTTTGTAACTAATGCGCCGGATAATGTTGCAGCAACAATTACTGCTCATCACTTACTGTACAATCGCAACCATATGCTGGCAGGGGGCATTCGACCACATTATTACTGTTTACCTATTTTAAAACGTAATATTCACCAACATGCTTTAATGGCTGCTGCAGTAAGTGGTAATAAAAAATTCTTTTTAGGTACTGACTCAGCGCCTCATTATAAAGATAAAAAAGAAGCTGCGTGTGGTTGTGCAGGAGCTTATACCGCACATGCTGCTATTGAGTTATACGCAGAGGCATTTGAAGGCGCTGGTAAGCTAGACAAACTGGAAGGCTTTGCAAGCTTTTTTGGACCAGACTTTTATGGCCTTGCACGTAATAAAGATACCATTACTTTAGAAAGAAGCCCGTGGCAAGTGCCTGCAAGTTATACGCTTGGCGACTCACAAGTAGTACCTATAAAGGCAGAGGATACAATTGACTGGCAAGTTAAGTAGCTGGTTGCTCACAATACCTAAAATTTTTAAAGCCGTTTAGCTTAGCTAAGCGGCTTTTTTTCATTTTTTAAACGGAGTTTAAACTTTAGGTAGAATCAGCTGGTAATTTTAGAAAAGCGCTTTAGATTTATTGTTAGATGATTATAGAAAATACTAAAGCGTTTAATAGTATCGCCAGCAAGGTGATAATTACAGGATAAAATCTATATTTATTTGCTTTTAAATTAACCGTTTAAGAAAAAAAATCAGAAACAACGCATTATTGATAAATATTTTCTAATTAATAGAGCGAAATAAAATTTAATGTGCTAATCTTAACTTGCTTTGAGTTTTTGCCTAATGAATTTACGGATGTTGTGCTGCGTTTAAGGTTACCGGTTTGGTTATTACTTCTTCCTGTACTGTACCTCCATATTTTTGAGCATTGATTCAAGGAGGATATTGCCATAATAATATGGCTGAATTTTAATTATTGACTTACAGGAAAATTTAGTATGTCGGTTACTGGTAAAGTAAAGTTTTTCAACGAAGCTAAAGGCTTTGGTTTCATTGAACAAGAAAATGGTCCTGACGTGTTTGTACATTTCAGCGCAATCACTGGTTCTGGTTTTCGCACTCTTAGCGAAGGTCAAGCAGTGACATTCAGCATCAAGCAAGGTCAAAAAGGCCCTGAAGCTGAGAACGTAGAAGCAGCATAATTTATTATGTGAACCTTCGTTCAACGTGGTGAAACAGGCTACTGTTTCACCATAATTTTCTTTTTAAATAATTCACATTCCCGCAAATCAAAATAGCTACCTCTAAATATTTTAATTATCACTTATCAACTTAAACACTCTGTTGTTGTGCGTCATTTTAATAATTACAATTTTTAAAAATTCCATTACTCAATAAATAAAATCATTCTTTATGTATTTGCTATTTATAGTTTAAATAACCACAAACACAGCAAATCATGGGTTATAAAGTTTAATGGTAATATTTTTAAAAAAGATAAAATAGCTTCTTCACTGTGTTGAAAGTAACTTAAATAGAGTAACTAATTTTTGTTTGTGCGCAGTTAATTTAAATCCCCCTTCGTTATTTACTCCCACTGAATTTAAAGCAGTTTTAATAAGCTGATACAAGGTCGTCAAAGTTATTAAAAGTAACTTGTGTACGCATGTAAGTTGCGTATGTAAGTGCTGCGAGCGTACAAAGGCGCTACAACAGGATATTACAAACTACCAGCCTCATAGTTTAAGGGGTAAGCACTCCTTAGCTTTAATGCTGTGTTAATCAATCCACATCACTTTAAATTAATAAAAAATGATCAGACTATAGAATTAAATCATCACTAGCTGCGTTAAAAGTAATTTTTAGTCACCACACGAGCGTACTAAGTGAAAGTGATGGCAAAGTAATAATTCAGAACAACGAAATATAAAGCCTTGATTAAGAACAAGAGGCTTGCTCGTCATTAAAATAACCCTTTTAATTAAGCATATTAATATTATTGCCTTAGGGGATGTAGTAATTATCAACTACTCTAAAATAAGCCTGCAGATACCGCTTTAGTAGCAAACATTAAAAATAAACATTGTGCTAATAGGGTGGTAATGATTTATATTATTTTTGCATTTTAAAAAATGGATAAGCCATATTTATTGTTTGAATTCTACCTTTATGATTAGTTTTTTATAATGTAATACACAATAGTTATTATGAAGTGGGTTGTAGATTATCTATGGTACAAATGAGTTTTCGTCTATAAAACGCTCAAAAGTTGTTAAAGATAAAATAATAGAAGGTTATTTATATTTTTTTTTTAGTCTCTAAATAGTTAATGTCAAATGTTATAATAATGTTTATTTTTAAGTTGTTAATTATGAATGTTGTTATTACAAAAGGGTTTCATGAAAGTATTTGCGGTAAAGTGGTTGCAATAATGTTAATGTTATCGGGTTGGTATATTAAATAACTAGTTCATATGCATATTTATTTATAGGTAATGCTAAACATCAAGTTGACATGACTTACTGCATTTAGCATTATTGAAAGGTTGATATCTATTAAAAGATATCAGGGTTGTCTTCCTCTTGTAGGTTGATAATTAAATTATAAAAGTAACATTACTTAATTGGTTGGGAACTATGTCTGTTAAAATCAGAAAGAGTCTTGTAGCAACTGCGTTGGTTGGCGCATTTGCATTTGCAAGCAGCAATGTGATTGCAGATCCTTTGAATGACGTGCAACAAGCAGGTCAGCAAATTCAAAAGGCTGCAGTTAAGTCTCAAACTAAAATTGACAATGTATATGGTCAAACTCAAGAGCTAATAGCTGAGTACCGTAGCATTGTTGATGAGACTGAACTTATGAAAGTGTACAACGATCACGTAGCACGTTTGGTTGATGATCAAAACGCGTCTATTGAATCGTTTGACCGTCAAATAGCAACTATTGATAACACTAAACAAAACGTTGTGCCTCTGATGTATCGCATGATCGATACGCTTGAGCAATTCATCAAAGCGGACGTTCCATTTAATCTTGAAACGCGCTTAGGTCGTGTTGAAAGATTACGTGAAATCATGTCTTCTTCTTCTGTAACAACGTCTGAGAAATTCCGTCAAGTACTTGAAGCTTACACAGTAGAAACATCATACAGCTCAGCTGTAAATGCTTCACAAGGTACGCTTGATGTTGATGGCCGTAGCATTAACGTTGATATCGGTCGTTTAGGTCGTATTACTTATGTTGCACAGTCATTTGACTTGAAACATGCTTGGGTTTGGGATAACAACACTAAACAGTGGAAAGAATTAGGTGAAGAATACCTAAAACCTGTTAAAGAAGTGATCCGTATGGCACGTAAGCAAGCGACACTAGAACTTGTTAAACTACCAATTTTTGGCGCGGAGTAATCAATAATGAAGAAACTATTTAAAGGTTTTGCTGTTGCAGCAGTACTAACTGTTTCTGCAGGTACCGCGCTTAATGCACACGCAAATACGAATGCATTAGATAAAATTCTTGAGCAAGTAAAGCAAGAGCGTATCTCTGAAGGTAAAATCAATAAGCAACGTGAGCAAGAGTTCTTATCAGAACGTGCTGACAAGCAATCATTACTTAATAAAGCGAAAAGCCAATTAGTTGCTGAAAAGTCACGTGGCGATCGTTTAACTAAAGAGTATGCACAAAACGAAAACACGCTAGCTGAGAAAGAGCAAGCACTACAAAATGCTCAAGGTACACTTGGTGAAATGTTTGGTGTTGTACGTCGTGCAGCTCAAGATGCTATCGGTTCTATCGAAGCGTCATTAGTAAGTGCTGAAAAGCCAGGTCGTGCTGAAGTATTACGTTCATTAGCTGCGGCTAAAGAGCTTCCTACAGTTCGTGAGTTAGAAGAGCTTTGGATTTCACTTCAAACTGAAATGACAGAGTCTGCTAAAGTTTCTACTTTTGAAACTGAAGTTGCTGGTCTTGACGGTAACCCGTCAATGAAAAAAGTAACACGTATTGGTAACTTTAACTTAGTTACAGACGACGGTTACTTAATTTATTCACCAGAAACAAAGTCGATTCAACCACTTGGTAAGCAGCCTGATAGCTACATTTTAGACGGTATTGCAGACCTTGAAAAAACATCACCTGACAACTATGCTGGTGTATATGTGGATCCAACTCGTGGCGCGATTTTGCGTATTAACACTCAAAAAGCAACACTTATGGAATACTTCCATCAAGGTGGCGTAGTAGGTTACATAATTACTGCGTTGTTAGCTTTAGGTATGTTAATTACTCTAATTCGTTTTGTTGACCTTACGCTTACTACAAGCAAAATTAAGAGCCAACTTAAAAATGTTGCTACACCGAATACAAATAACCCATTGGGTCGTATTCTTAAAGTGTACCATGACAACAAGAATCAAGATGTTGAAAACCTTGAGCTTAAACTTGATGAAGCGATTCTTCGTGAAACGCCACGCATCGAAGCTGGTATCAACATTATCAAGATCCTTGCTGCAATCGCACCATTACTTGGTCTACTAGGTACAGTAATCGGTATGATATTAACGTTCCAAACAATCACATTGTTCGGTACGGGCGATCCGAAGATCATGGCTGGTAATATCTCTCTAGCACTTGTAACTACAGCGCTAGGTCTAATTGCTGCACTACCACTAATTCTACTTCACGCACTTGTAGCTGGTCGTAGTAAGTCGGTATTACACATCCTAGATGAGCAAAGCGCAGGTATCGTTGCGACTCACGCGGAGAAGGAGAAAGCCTAATGCTAGTCCTGATGGAGATATGGGAATCTATCAGGGATTTTGTTGGCACAGGCGGCCAGGTTTTATACGTGGTCGCGATAGCACTCTTTCTGATGTGGGTTTTAATGATTGAGCGCTATTGGTTCTTACTTGCAGAGTTTCCGCGTTTATCGCAAGAAATTATTGCAAAGTGGGATGCCCGCCAAGACACTACGTCTTGGTACGCACACAGAATCCGTGAAGCATGGATTTCTGAAGCGTCTGAAAAATTAGATCAGCGTATGTTGTTGATTAAAACATTAGTAGCTGTTTGTCCTTTAATAGGTTTGTTAGGTACTGTTACGGGTATGATTTCGGTTTTCGAAACCATGGCTAGTCAAGGTACTGGTAATGCACGATTAATGGCATCAGGTATTTCAATGGCAACAATCCCAACAATGGCTGGAATGGTTGCGGCACTATCTGGAGTGTTTTTTAGCTCACGTCTTGAGACAAAAGCTAAAATGGTGAAAGCCAAACTTGTAGATAACATGCCTCATCACTAGAGAGAGAATTAAATATGGCACGTAAACAACGTTTTCGTGAAGAAGAAGAAGCAGCGGTCGATATGACGCCGATGCTTGACATCGTATTTATCATGCTTATTTTCTTTATCGTAACTACATCGTTCGTTAAAGAGGCTGGTATCGAGGTCAATAAACCAAAAGCTGCCCAAGCTACTAAGCAAAAAAATGCTAACATTTTTATTGCTATACGTAGTAACGGCGAAATCTGGGTTGATAAACAACAAATTGATGTTGAACGTATTTCAGCAAAAATTGAAAGTTTATTAGCAGAGCAACCTACCGAAGTTGTGATTATACAAGCTGATAAAGAAGCTAAGCACGGCACGGTAGTTAAAGTGATGGACCAGATTAAAGCGACGGGTGATAACCTAAGAATTTCAATCGCTGGAGATCAGTAATGATTCGTTTTCTGTTTTCACTGATTGCAGGTGGGGCAGTTACTTTCGGCTTGTTCTACTTCATGGCATTCCTCATCTCTGGTGGGGCTGACCGTAATACTGAACAAAAAGAGCAGATCATAGTCGAAATAATGACGAATCCGCCTGAATCTAAGGTGCAGGAAAGAAGGCGTGTTCCGCCTCCTCCTCCTCCACCGCCTAAGCAGCCGCCTAAACCGCAGCCGCCACAGCCGGAAAATAACAACCCTAATCCTGGTGGATTGTCATTTAATATGCCAAGCATCGATGTGGGAAGCACGGCAGGTGGACTAAGTGGTCCGGGTGCATTTGGACGAGATGGTGATGCGACACCTATCGTTCGAATTGAACCAAAATATCCAACGCAAGCAGCACGTGATGGTAGAGAAGGTTGGGTTCAACTTTCGTTCACTATCGATGAGTTAGGTGGCGTGGTTGACGTTGATGTAATTGACGCTGACCCGAAACGTGTCTTTGACCGTGAAGCTAAACGTGCATTGCGCAAGTGGAAGTACCGTCCTAAAATTATTGACGGTAAACCACAAAGACAAGTTGGTTTACAAGTTCAATTAGACTTTAAACTTAACCAAGGCAACTAAGGAGGCGAGTAATGAGAAATTTATCTAAAGTAACTGCTCTTGCAATTCTTATGTCTGTGTCGGGTGCAGCTTTGACTGCACCTGTTTTAGCGGCGCCAAATTACGCAAAAATTGAAGAGCGTAAAAAAGCAAAAACTAAAATCATGGGCGAGCGTACTGGTAAAAAGGTAATTAAAGCGTTTGACTTGTATAATGAAGATGATGTTGATGGTGCACTTGCTTTACTTAAAGAGTTAGATCCGTCTAACGATTTTGACAAAGCAACTGTAAATCGTTACTTAGGTAGTATGTATGCTCAAAAAGAGCAATACAAAACAGCCATTAAGTATATGAAAGCAGCGATTGCACCAGATGTATTAAACTTTGCCGATCAAGCACAGGGTTTAAAAACCTTAGGTGATATGTATGCAGGTACTGAGCAATATAGTGCTGCAAAAAAAGCCTACGCTGATTGGATGGACTTTACAGGTGAAGAAGATCCGAAAGTTTATACTCGTATTGCGCAAGCAAGTTACGAACTTAAACAGTTTAAGGATGTTATAGAACCTGCAGATAAAGCGATTAAGCTTGAAAAAGAGCCAACAAAAGCTCCTTATCAACTTAAGCTAGCTTCATATTTTGAACAAAAGCAGTATCAAAATATGGTTCAAGTTGCAGAAGAAATCGTTCGTGTATGGCCAGATGATAAAAAATCTTGGGTAGGCTTAGGTAAGTATTACTTACAAACTGAAGACTACAAAAAAGGCCTAGCAACTATGGAAGTTGCATACAAAAACGGTTACTTTGAGAACGAAGTTGAATACAAAGTACTAGCTAACTTTTATTCTTTAAACGAAATACCTTATAAAGCAGCATTAACGCTTGAAAAAGGTGTTAAAGAAGAAAAAGTACAACGCACTAAGCAAAATATCAGTGCAATTGCTAGTAACTACCATCGTTCAAAAGATATTGAAAAAGCCGCTAAGTATTACGAAGAAGCTGCAAAATTTGATAACGATGCTGAGCTTTATCGCAAAGCCGGTTCGTTACTTTTACAATCTGAAAACTTTAGCGCTGCAGTTGTTCGTTTGAACAAAGCACTAGAGTTAGGCTCTGATAAAAAGGGCACTATTTATTCAGATTTAGCTGAAGCGTACTACTACCAAGCTAAGTATAAGCAAGCACATGCTGCAATTACTAAAGCTATGGATGACCCTCGCACGCGTAAGTTTGCAAAAGGTTGGGCTACATATATTAAAGATAAAGCCGCTCGCAACGGTGTTAAAATTTAATTTTTAATGTATATTAGCAATTTTTAAAAAGCCCCATTGGGGCTTTTTTTATTGGGATGAACATGAACAAAACGCTTATTTTTTCATTTTTACTTTGTCTATTTTTGGCCTCTTGCTCTAAGCAACCACAGCAGTACACATCGTTTGATGAAGCGCAGCACGCATTAAAATCGCTTAACTTAGCTTTATATCAGCCAAAAAATAGTAAACACGCAGGGCTGCGTGGTGAGCAATTGCCTTTTACAGATGCGTATTTAAAAAAACGCCACGCTATTTATCAAAGCTTAATGCAAATGCAACTAACCAAGCAGCAAACTGAGCAGGTTAACTATCTTGTTATTGCAGAGCGTTTTCCTGAGCGTTACTTTGCCTGGCCAGCACATACAAATGTTTTAGTTAATTTACTTAACTTAGCAAGTTCAGAGAGTGACTATCAAAATATAAGTAATTGGCTTGAATTTGTGCAGCGACAACTAGAAAGTGCGCAATTAAGCAATTTAAAGTTGAATAAAATTGAACACAATTTAATAAAAAATTATGTGCTTAGTGCACTAAGCGATAAAAACATACCCAATAGCTTATTAGCTCAACTTAATATTTTAAAAGATTATTTAGTGCAATATAGCCCCAGAGGAAGTGTCGGGCTATATGGTTTAGCTAATGGCAGTGAGTGGTATCAAAGTAAGCTAAACTATTTTAGTGGTACAGTGCACTCTCCGCTAGAGTGGCTTACTATTATAAATGAGCAGTTAAAAGAGGAAAGTACACAACCAGCCAATCAGGAGGTTAGCCAAATTTATCCACAGTCATTTTTGGTGCAATTTACTAATGGGGATAAAGAGGTACCAGGTTTAGATTGGTTGTCGGGGTTTAGAAACTTACCCGCTATAGCTGAAAACAAATCACTTTTAGCGCAGCAAAAAACGCTAATGTTAGCAATGATGGAAACTGATGTTGGATTGCATATTCATGCGTGGACCTTGCCACAGGCAAAGGTTAACTTAATAAAGCGTTTAAACATTAGCGAAATAGATGCAACAAGATTAGTTAAAAATATAGTGCTTTACCCTGGGCAGGCATTTAGCTTTGCTCAGCAATTACTTTAACTGCTCCAGCGACTTAACGTTGCTCAATGTGCGCTTTATTTAGCGCACTGTTCACAACGTTGTGTAGCTGGATCTAATTCGAGTAATGCTGTGGTTATAGGCTCTTCACAATCACAGCAATAACCGTACTGACCTATCTCAATTTGACTCACAGCAGCCTCTAAAGTGGTCATTCGTTGAATATATTCACCGTATTCGGGACCTAGTTTTTGCGCCGCCAAATCGAGCCACTCTGCATTGACTGTTTGCGTTAATAAAGATAATAAATGCTGATGAGATAGATGCGCTGATTGAGAAAGTAAGTTTAATATAGTTAATTTTACTTCCTCTATTTCATTAATTAACCTTTGCTGATGTTGCATCGTGTATAACCCCTTTATAATTAGCATTGAGCAATAGGGGTATTATCTAGGTAGATTTACTTACGCGTTATGATTTGCATCAAACTGTGGCGCTTTGGCATACTTACTTAGTACCTCTGCGACATCTTCTTTGGCCTTTAACCGGCGGATCTCGTCAAATAATGTTATTGCCTGTGGGTACTGACGCTTTAAGTAGCCTAACCACTGCTTAGTACGCGATGCAAAGTACTTTTCATCTTTAGCCGGGTCGTGATGAATAGCAGAATTTATTAAATGATAAAGAATATGCTCCCACTCGAGCCCTACATAATGTTCATTATTTATATTCGCTTTAATCTTTTTTGCTAAATCGGGATGAGATAACGCACCACGACCAAGCATTAAGTCGGTACAACCACTGCGTTTTTGGCACAACATAGCATCAGCTACTTGCCATATTTCGCCATTGGCCACAACCGCAATATCTTTATCTTTAATTAAAGGTGGGATCTTTTCCCAATAAGCAGGTGGGTTATAGCCATCACGTTTAGTGCGAGCATGAATTGCAATACTACTTGCACCAGCGCTGACAACAGCATCTACTATTTCTTGGCTGTTACTGTCATCATCAAAACCAAGACGAATTTTTGCACTCACTTGATGCTTGCTATCAACGGCGTCTCTTACCGCTTTAATTATTTCATACATGTGCTCGGGATCTTTAAGCAGTACAGCTCCGCCTTTACTTTTATTAACAGTTTTTGCAGGGCAGCCAAAATTTAGGTCTATGCCATGAGAGCCCAAACTAATTGCTTTAACTGCATTTTCTGCAAGCGCACCTGCAACTTGACCTAATAACTGAATGCGTACCGGTGTACCAGCACTAGTGAGGCCATTATTGCTAAGTTCAGGACAGTAACGATAAAAAACTTTATCAGGTAAGCAAGCATCAACAACACGCACAAACTCAGTCACACATAAGTCAAAACCACCTATATTGGTAAGAAGTTGGCGCATTTTGAAGTCAACAACACCTTCCATCGGTGCTAAAACAAGTTTCATAGAAAGATTAATTATGGCTAAATAAAGGGATGTGTAGTGTAACCGTTAATCATAAATTGATAAATCCGTAATTACCGCGCATAGTTACTTTAGCCAAAAAGTTTACAATTAATTAAACTAAAATGAAATTTTTTATTTTTATACAGGTCTACTTAAATACATACTCGTATTTTCCAATTCTTTGGTTATACAATCTTATTAAAAAGAGAGTCATATAATGAATACAATCAAAAAAAGTTCAATCGCGTTAACACTAGGTGCAGTTGTTGTTGGCTCTGCAAGCTTTGTATCTGTGGATGTGCAAGCCAATCCTTTTGAGTTTCAACAAATGGTTACCGGCTATCAAATAGATGCTACCGAAGGTAAGTGTGGCGAAGGTAAATGTGGCGGCGAAGCAAAAGCTAAAAAAGAAGGCAAATGTGGCGAAGCTAAATGCGGCGCAGATGCAAAAGCTAAAAAAGAAGGCAAATGT
>NZ_JAGGDL010000003.1:0-138615 GCF_017653575.1 Pseudoalteromonas sp. K222D | reverse complement strand
AAAGAAGGCAAATGTGGCGAAGCTAAATGTGGCGCAGATGCAAAAGCTAAAAAAGAAGGCAAATGTGGCGAAGCTAAAAGTGGCGTAGATGCAAAAGCCAAAAAAGAAGGCAAGTGCGGTGAAGGTAAGTGTGGCGGTCATTAAAATTTATTAAAGTAGAATAACTTTACTTCAGGTTAAATACTTTAATACCATATAGAATAAAGGGCCGGTTGGCCCTTTTTGTTGGGAGTGGTTATGACACAAATTATAAATACTGACTTAGGTATGGTTGGTTTAGGCTTACGCAGAGAAATGCTTGACGAGTTACTAATGCATGTACCTAAACAAGTCGATTTTATGGAAGTTGCTCCAGAAAATTGGCTGAAATTAGGTGGGCGTTTTAAAAAACAATTTAAAGCATTAACCAGTGCTAATAGTTTTGCTTGTCATGGCTTATCGCTCTCAATTGGCTCAACTGCGCCAATTGATATTGAATTTGTAAAATCACTAAAAAAGTTTTTTGATGAACATGATGTAAAAATTTACAGCGAGCACTTAAGTTACTGCTCTGGCACTGGGCATATGTACGATTTAATGCCTATTCCGTTTACTTTAGAAGCGATTGCTCATGTAGTGCCGCGTATCAAACAAGTACAAGATATATTAGGGCGCCAAATTGCTATAGAAAATGTGTCTTATTACGCAGCCCCAGGGCAGAAAATGTCAGAGCTGGCGTTTACTAATGCTATTTTAGAGCAAGCTGATTGTAAGCTGTTACTCGATGTGAATAATATTTATGTGAACTCAGTAAACCATGGTTATGACGCCGAAGCCTTTTTAACCGGATTACCTACACAGCGCATTGCTTACGGCCATGTAGCTGGGCATTACAATGAAGCAGATGATCTAATTGTAGATACTCATGGTGCAGATGTAATTGACCCAGTTTGGCAGTTACTCGATAAAGCGTACCAAACTCACGGTGTATTTTCGACGTTGCTCGAGCGAGATTTTAATATACCGACCATTAATGTATTAACCAAAGAGCTAGATATTATTCATAACCTGCAAGCAAAATACCTTGATAAATCATTAATCAAACAGCGAGCTTAATAAGCATGTCTGAACCTAGAGTGCCTGCAAAAGGAGTATTTAGTTATGAGCTTTATTGAAATACAAAACGAATTTATGGCGCATATTCGCAAACCCAGCCAAAATAAAAAGCCGCAAGGGATTGAAGATAGACGCATGGCGATTTACCGCGATTTATTTTTTAATAATATTGTTGGGTTTATTTCGTCAGGTTTTCCGGTGTTAAAAACCTTATACAGCGATAAACAATGGCAAATGCTTATTCGCCGATTTTTTAGTGAATATGATTGTCACTCACCGTATTTTTTAGATATAGCAGGGGAGTTCATTAATTATTTATCAAGTAATTATGAGATGCAAAAATATGATCCGCCATTTATGCTCGAGCTTGCCCATTATGAATGGATTGAATTAGATGTAGCTATTACACAGCAGGCTGAAAATGAGCAACTCATAGCGTCTGATCAGGTTGCTTCTGCGCGTTTGTACTTATCAAGTACTGCACGTAATTTAAGTTACCAATTTGCGGTGCAAACAATAAGTACACAGTTTCAGCCGCAACAACCATCAGCACAGCCAAATTATTTTGTTGTATATCGCGATGGCGATGATGAAGTTCAATTTTTAACAACTAATGCTATGACAGCCTTGTTATTATCGATTATAAGTGAGCATGATGGTTTGATACTCGATACTATTTGCGAGCAAGTAACCCGCCATGCTGTGCAGTTTAGCGCTGCACAAATTGCCCAAGGCGCACTTGTTACTTTACGTGCCATGGCTGAGCTTGGGATTATAGTGACAAAAAATCAAGCTTAAGCTCTTTATAGATTATTTTACATCGTTTATTATGACGCCCTTATGTGTCGTGCTTAATAAAAGGTTGTAAAAATGTCAGATGATAAAGAATTTAAAGATCCGTTCAATGCAGCGTACTTTTTTGGCTTCGTAGCTATATTTGTAGGTATTGGTTGCTTAAATGCAATTGTTGGCTGGTTTGCTGTGTTATCTTAATTATTTATCTCAAGGCTGTTGTTACCAACAGCCTTATTTATAAAACTTCCCCTCGACTGAAACGGTTAAAACACCTTTTATAATAACGTCAAACTCGCAATCAAAGGTCACTTAAGGTTATAATCAGCTGCTTTGTAATATAAACCATTGAGCAGTTAAAATTATGACTCAAGTAACACCAGCAATTATCAAAAACAGCATAACTACTATTGCTGATTACCCTAAAACGGGCATTATGTTTCGCGATGTAACTACACTAATGGCAAACCCAGATGCATTTAAAGCGACTATCGATGCTTTTATTGCTGCATATAAAGATCAGGGCTTTACCAAAATTATTGGTACTGAATCACGAGGTTTTATTTTTGGTGCACCCTTGTCTTATGCTTTGGGTATTCCATTTATTCCAGTGCGTAAGCCTGGCAAACTGCCGCGTGAAGTTGTTCGTCAAGACTACCTACTTGAATATGGCGAAGACACATTAGAACTGCATGTAGATGCTATCGTTCCAGGTGACAAAGTATTGCTTGTGGATGACTTACTAGCAACCGGTGGTACTATTGAAGCAACCATTAAATTAGTGCAAAAATTAGGTGGCGAAGCCACTGATGCAGCATTTGTTGTTTCATTACCAGAGCTTGGTGGTGAAAAGCGTATCGCAAAAATGGGTATTAAAATCCTAAAATTGGTTGAATTCGAAGGCGAGTAATCGATGAGTTATCAGGTTCTAGCGAGAAAATGGCGTCCACAAACCTTTCATGAATTGGTTGGACAGTCTCATGTTAAACAAGCGCTGGTTAATGCGCTAACGCAAAATAGACTGCACCACGCTTATTTATTCACTGGAACCCGAGGTGTGGGTAAAACCACAATAGCGCGTATTTTTGCTAAAAGCTTAAATTGTGATGAAGGCATTTCGGCAAATCCGTGTGGTCAATGTAGTAGCTGTAAAGATATAGAAGCAGGACGTTACATTGACCTACTCGAAATAGATGCAGCTTCGCGCACTAAAGTAGAAGATACTCGCGAAATACTCGATAACGTACAATACGCGCCTACACGGGGCCGTTATAAAGTATACCTAATCGATGAAGTTCACATGCTTTCTAAGCACAGCTTTAATGCGTTACTAAAAACGTTGGAAGAGCCGCCTGAGCACGTGAAATTTTTACTTGCGACTACCGATCCACAAAAGCTACCTGTCACTATATTATCTCGCTGCTTACAATTTAACTTAAATGCGTTATCGCAAAGTGAAATAAAAACTCAGCTTGAACACGTACTGACGCATGAAAAACTGAACTTTGACGACGATGCTTTGCGTATTATTGCCAAAGCCGCAGACGGTAGTATGCGAGATGCACTTAGCTTAACCGATCAAGCTATAGCGCAAACTAATGGTGATATTAACAACCAAGCTGTACAAACTATGCTTGGTTTAATGGACACCCATTATAGCCAAAGTTTACTAGCCGCGTTACTTGCCCAAGATGGCGCAGCGCTAATGAAAGAAGTAGCTAATGTTGCTAGCAGAAATCCTAATTATGTGGCCTTACTAGATGATTTAATTGCATTAACGCATTTGACACAGTTAAGCCAATTAGTGCCTGAAGCTGCCGCCCTTGATGAAACAAATGCCGATTACATCACGCATGTTGCTCAAAATACAAATCCACAGCAAATTCAAATTTACTATCAGCTCCTGTTAAACGGTAAAAAAGATCTACAATGGGCGCCAGAGCCTCGTTTAGGCTTTGAAATGATTATGCTGAGGCTGTTAGCGTTTCAACCAATTGATACACAAAGTCAGCAACCAGTAGCTGTAAATACACAGCCGCTGCAAAGTAATACGACAAAGGCCAGTGCCTTACGTGATATTTTAAATAAAAGTAAACCGCTACCAAGCACAGCTCAAATTAATGATACAACGCAACCACAAATTATTGAGCCAAAACCAGCTGAGGTCGCTAAGCTATCAGAGCCGCAAAACGTAGCGCCCGATCCACTTAATAATAACTCTAGTACAACGCAGCAGGTTTCAACTGCGGTACCAGCAGTTGAGCAAGCAGTAGAGCCAACAATTGTGTCGGCTATGCCAAATGAAGCGGCGAGTGAGCAATTAGTAACTCAGCAACATCAGCATACAAATGACGTTACTGACGAGCAAGCCCAGCGTCAAAGCGAAGATGAAGCCTACTTACAGCAAAGTAATTTAGAGCACTCATTAGCTGCACAGTTTGATGATGTTATTAGTAGTGCGGTTGATCAAGGGTTTAACCCTGCAACAAATACGGCAGCGCAAGCTCAGCAAAGCCAAGCAACAGACACCTCAATTAGCGAACAAGAAGCGCGAGCGCAATCTGCTATTGCACGTATTTTAAGAGATAGAAATATATCGGGTGCGGGTAAGCTCTCAAATGCAAAAGAGACGGAGCAGCAAAATACAGCAAATTTAAGCTCTGCTAACACTCGCCCGAGTCGTTTTACAGCTAATAGCAGTAACAGCAATGAGCAAAATGTTACAACAAATAGCGATGCAATTAATCACAGTAGAGCTAACAATAATGCGCAGCAAACACACGCAGATAATCCGCCGCCGTGGCCTAATGATTTCGCAGGTGAGAGCGAAAAAAAGCCACAGCTCCCACTAGCGGGGAGCCAAAACAAGGCAGCAAGCCAAGCTCAGTTTGAGTCAAAGCCTGAGCGAAAAATAGACTTTAAAGCAAAGCACCAAACAATTACCGAAAATTTAGCCCCTGAGTTACTTGAGCAAATTAACCCGCAAAAAGTACCCGAAGTTGTTGTAGCGCAGCCTAGCATTCCAGCGCCTGATGATTTTCAGAGCCCAATAAGCGAAATTCGCTTTGCGCATCAGCAAGACGAGTGGGCATATTTAATTAAACGCATGGGATTAGGCGGGCGTATGCGCCAGTTTGCGTTGCACTCTATTTTTACTAAGCAAGGCAATAATTTGCATATAGATGTTGATGAATCACAAAAACATTTAGATACGCCCATGCTACGCCAAAGACTTGATGCGGCGTTATCCAGTATTTATGAGCACAATGTAACACTGAGTATTAATTTTGCTAAAGGGGTGATTGATTCGCCTTACTTAATTCAGCAAAAAATTGATGCAGGTCGTCATCAGCAAGCAATAGATGTGATCACCTCAGACGATAATATAGTACAATTTCAGCAGCTATTTAGCGCCGAAATTGACGAAAACAGCATTCAGGCATTGTAATTTATTACAACAGCCCTTATTTAGTAACCTAGTTAATGTATTAAAAAAGAAAGAGAGAAAGTTATGTTTAAAGGTGGAATGGGTAACATGATGAAGCAGGCGCAGCAAATGCAAGATCGCATGCAAAAAGCCCAAGACGAAATTGCAACATTAGAAGTTGTAGGCGAAGCCGGTGCCGGTTTAGTTAAAGTAACTATGCTAGGTAATCACAACGTTCGTCGCGTAGAGCTTGATGAGAGCTTAATGCAAGACGACAAAGACATGATTGAAGACTTACTTGCAGCAGCATGTAACGATGCTGTTCGCCGTGTAGCAGACGAAACACAAGAGCGTATGGGCAAAGTAACTGGCGGTATGCAATTACCACCAGGTATGAAAATGCCGTTTTAAGCCTATATGCAACTTTCAGCTAGTTTAACTCAGCTTATAGAAGCATTGCGTTGTCAGCCGGGCATTGGCCCTAAGTCAGCGCAACGTATTGCTTTTCACTTGCTAGAGCGCGACCGTAAAGGGGGCACTCAACTTGGTAATGCATTGACAAAAGCTATGACGGCGGTTGGTCATTGTGAGTCATGTCGCACCTTTTGCGAGCAGTCGCAGTGCGACATTTGTTTAAGTACTAAACGCCAAGACAGCGGCATATTATGTGTTGTTGAATCGCCAAGCGACGTACTTGCTATAGAGCAAACGGGTCAATATTTAGGGTTGTACTTTGTATTAATGGGGCATTTATCGCCTATTGATGGTATTGGCCCTAAAGAAATTGGCCTAGATGTTTTAGAGACAAAGCTGGCTCAAAGCGGTATAAATGAGGTGATTTTAGCAACCAACCCTACGGTTGAAGGCGAAACCACCGCACATTATATTGCCCAGCTTTGTCATAAATACAAAGTAGGTGCCTCGCGTATTGCCCATGGCATACCGGTAGGTGGTGAGCTTGACTTAGTCGACGGGACAACGTTAATGCATGCCTTTAGTGGCAGACGAGCGGTAACACAAGACTGAACTAGCACGGCTATTTGAATAACTAAATCAGCCCACATAACTTATGTTGTGTGGGCTGATTAATTTTCGCTTTAATTAATAGCATTATAACCGCGTAAGACGCTTAGGATAAATTCTGGTTAAGAGATTTACTCACGTATTGAATCATAGTTATATTTAAGTTTATTATCCGGAGCTCAGGTTACATAGGCTGACTAAGCAACCGCTGAGATTGGATTATAACTAGAGTGACGAACTATACGTTTAATAACTCTCTCTGTTAATAGCAGTGTATCGGTTAACGCGTAATGGTGACGACTTTTCACTTTGGCAATCTGCAAACCTTTAGCAGCAATCATTGCCTCATTAATCTTAGTAAACCCATCAGATTTACCCTGTATATCGCTTGTACGATATACATCGTAACCAAGTAAACTTGTTCCTGCTGCAATACGATCTGCATTTTTATCGATTACTTAACGAGAAAACCCTGTGATCTTTAGTCGCTGGGTAGTTCACCCCATATCCATATGCGCTGCTCGCATTAGCCGTGGCTGAAACTAACGCCACAACGATTGCTGCACTTAATAAGCTATCGTTTTTATCATTTTATACCTTAAGGCTCTATTAGGAGTGCTCAGTGTTTAATGCTTTATTGGTAGGTGCTATCTGGGATGTCATTCGCTTTTACTAGCTGAAAACCTCGAGTAATTTACTGTTTGAGTAAGAACTATACGCACAATGGCATTACGTTCTCGTGAGTAGAGTGTAACAGGCTATTTTTTATAATATTGATCTTTTTAATAATCACTTATAATTTCAGCTGTGTTTGCAAAAAAATTAGTGTAAACAACACCGATACCGTAAATAGCTTGGCTGGAATAAATTAATATCCGTTTAGCTACACAATAAAGATAACCAATTATTGTGGTTCTTTAGGTTTAACTGATGAGCTAGCTTAGCTAGTCGTCGCGTGCGGAGAAAGTTAAATGACTCGATATGGTTTGTCTTTACTATTACTTTTACTTAGTAGTTGTGTTTTGGCTGAGGTTGCCGTTGAAGGACGTATTAAGTTTCAACACATTGAAAATAATGAGCTCTCCGATACTGATTTATCAACCAACTTCGCTCGACTGCTACTTAAGGCAGATTTGCCACTTAGTAATAATAGCTTATTTTATCTCGAAACGATTGCTGCGTATGATTCCTCTTTTGCACAAGGAAAATATTCATTTGAGCATAATGAATTTGATCTGCATCAAGGCTATCTGAGTGTTACAAGCCCTAATCATGCTATTAAATTAGGTCGACAAGTTTGGTCAGTTGCAGACCAAAGGTTGTTAGGTAAGCGCGAAGGTACCAACGTAAGAAGACGCTTCGATGGCGTGATGTATCAAAATAACGTCCTTAACCAGCTGCAAATTAATGCATACCATGGCTATGCTGTGGTTAGCAAAGCAGGCGTGTTTGATGATAAACATTTATCTTCTGAAAGAATAACAGGTGTGTACTTGAGCACAGCTGAATTACTGCTGCACAGCATGTGGTACCGCGATACCACGGCAGAAAATAACGAAAGCAGACACACTATTGAAGCCCAATATCGTAAAAAATTAGGCCGTTTTAGTAGCACTTTTCACGTGGCTCATCAAACCGGCATAGTAAAGAGTGAGCATACTAAAGCATGGTTTGCACAGTTTTCTGGGCTGTATTCTCTCGCAAACTTAAAGTTTGGCCCTACTTTAAGTTATGCAACGGGCGGTGAGGCAGGGCATGAAGATGGATATTTTCGATCTTTATATGCAAAAGCGCCGTATTATTCTGAGGCAGGTATATTTTCTACCACAAATATCAAACATATAGGCGCAAAATTGCAAGCTCAACTTACTGATAAATTTGATATTAGTTTGGATATGCGTCGATTATTTAGAGTGAACGAACAGGGCGATATTTTTGGTCCTGGCAGGAGTCTATTTATTGCTAATGAGCAATTAAAAGGCGCTAAAATTGCCGATACTTATAGCTTAACAACACAGTATTTGTATACAAAAAAAATCTCTTTTGAACTGATTACCAGCTATATAAATATGAGTAACAGAGCGAATTTAGAAAAAGATCAAAGCTTTTTTGTTGAAGCTATGCTGCATTTTGCCTATTAAGTCACACTGATTAACCAATTCATGGGTTATTTTACAGCGACAAATGTTACTATCTGCTTTTAATAAATGGCCCTGTATCAAGTGTTATCCCTAGCAGAGCAGCTAATCAGCGCTCAGCTTTACCGGTGTAATTTACTCACTTTACTTTGAACCAGACACATGCCGCCTAGGTGGCGCTATGTGTTATTAGGAAGACTATGTCTGAATTTCATCACTTAACCCCCTGCGCTATTGATAACTTTGTCGCGCCGCAGTGTGATCAGAGCGTGCAGATTGTTTATCACGATGAAGACATTTTACTGATCAACAAACCCAGTGGTTTGTTGAGTTTGTCGGGTAAAAATCCGCTCAATTGGGATTCTGTGCATTATCGTTTGGTAAATGGGCAAACAGGTATTACGGCTGCGTACCCTGAGGCTAAGTTACCGCATAGGTTAGACTTAGGTACATCAGGCATTATGATTGTGGGATTAAACGCGGCGGCTTCTAAGCACCTAAATAAACAGTTTCAGGCGCGTACAATTAAAAAGCGCTATGTAGCCATGTTACACGGATGGTTAATTGACGACGAAGGGCAAATTAGTGCGTCGATAGCAAAAGATAAACTGCTTTTTCCGCGGGTTAAAATCTGCGAAACCACAGGTAAAACAGCCGTAAGTGAATATAAAGTGCTGCAGCGCCTAACGCAACCACAGCGAACCTTAGTGCAATTTACACCCATTACAGGGCGTACGCACCAATTGCGTATTCACAGCCAGTTTATAGGGCATCCTATTTTAGGGTGCGATTTATATAACAATGCACAAAGCGAGCATATGGCAGCGCGCTTACAGCTTCATGCAAGTGATTTGTATTTTCAGCACCCGGTAAGCAATGAACAAATTCATATGCAATGCGCTGGTACGTTTTAGTTTTAAGACAATATTGGTTAGGACTTTTTTTATTTTTTCCCTTGAAGTTCTAGCAGCTCCCCCCATATTAAGTGCATAACGCAGACACTTTGCAAATTGGAGATATATAAATGACTGCAGCACAAAAAGAAACATTAGGCTTTCAAACAGAAGTAAAACAATTATTAAACTTAATGATTCATTCTCTTTATTCTAATAAAGAAATATTTTTACGTGAACTTGTGTCAAATGCCTCAGATGCAGCAGACAAGTTACGCTTTTTAGCATTATCACAAGGTGATCTGTACCAAGGCGACGCTGACTTACGTGTGCGTATTAGCGCTGACAAAGAAGCTAACACCATTACTATTTCAGATAATGGTATTGGTATGACCCGCGATGAAGTAATTAGCTCTTTAGGGACGATTGCAAAATCGGGTACTGCTGAATTTTTCAAAAACTTAACTGGCGATCAAAGTAAAGACTCGCAGTTAATTGGTCAGTTTGGTGTTGGTTTTTACTCAGCATTTATCGTGGCAGACTTAGTAACGGTTCGCACCCGTAAAGCTGGCGAAACAACTGCTTACGAGTGGGAGTCTCAAGGCGAAGGCGAGTACACGCTGCAAGAAATTGAAAAAGAAGGCCGTGGTACCGACATTATTCTACATCTTCGCGAAGAAGAAAAAGAGTTTGCTGATGAGTGGCGCCTGCGCAGCATAGTGACTAAATACTCGGATCATATTTCGACCCCAGTACAAATGTACAAAGCAGAAGTGCCAGAGTCTGAAGGGGAAGATGGCGAAAAAATCCCAGCAGTACCAGGTGAGTGGGAAAGTATTAACCGTGCTACTGCACTGTGGACTCGTGATAAGTCAGAGCTTTCAGATGACGAATACAAAGAGTTTTATAAGCACGTAAGCCACGATTGGGAAGATCCATTAAGCTGGGCGCATAACAAGGTAGAAGGTAAAACTGAATACACTAGCTTGTTATACATCCCTAAAAAAGCGCCATTCGACTTATGGAATCGTGATCGCCAAAGTGGTTTAAAACTGTACGTACAACGCGTGTTTATTATGGATGACGCTGAACAATTCATGCCAAGTTATTTACGTTTTGTAAAAGGCTTGTTAGATTCAAACGATTTACCACTTAACGTATCTCGCGAAATTCTACAAGACAACAAAGTAACGCAAGCTATTCGTAAAGGGTGTACATCGCGTATTATTAAAATGCTTGAGCGTATGGCTAAAAACAAAGCTGACGATTACCAAGTATTTTGGAATGAATTTGGTCAAGTGATCAAAGAAGGCCCTGCAGAGGATGCAGCTAATAAAGAAGCAATTTGTAAACTATTACGTTTCTCTTCTACGCATACCGATTCAGCAACGCAAGATGTATCGCTTGAGCAATACGTTGAGCGCATGAATGAAGGCCAAGAAAAAATATACTACGTAGTGGCTGATACGTTTACTGCTGCGAAAAACTCTCCGCATTTAGAGATTTTCCGTAAAAAAGGCATTGAAGTATTACTGCTAAGTGACCGTGTAGATGAGTGGATGATGAGCCACTTAACTGAATTTGCTGATAAGCAACTACAATCAATCACCCGTGGTGATTTAGACTTAGGTAAGCTTGACGACGAAGAGACTAAAAAAGCGCAAGAAGAGTCTGAAAAAGAAGTTGCCGGTTTAGTAGAGCGTATTAAAACTGCGTTAGGTGATGAAGTTAAAGAAGTGCGTTTTACGCATCGTTTAACCGACTCTCCAGCATGTGTTGTTAGCGATGACAACGACATGAGTTCACAAATGCAAAAGCTAATGGAATCGGTTGGTCAAGCTGCTCCTGAAGCAAAACCTGTATTTGAGCTAAACCCAGAACATCAACTTGTTAAGCATTTAAATGATGAGCAAGACGAAGATAAGTTTGCACAGTGGTCGCATGTATTACTTGACCAAGCGCTACTTGCAGAGCGTGGCACACTTAAAGACCCTACAGGGTTTGTAACTCGCTTAAATAAACTTATGCTTGAATTAAGCAAATAAGTTTAAAAAATTAAAGATTAAGTTAAAAGGGAACCTAAGTTCCCTTTTTTATACGCTATAAGCCCGCTAATGACTTATCAATTAGTATAAGTTGCTTGAGTATCGGCGGCGCTTATGGAAGAATTCAGGCTTCAAAAAACAAACTATTACTAAGGGACAATGATATGCGCATTATTCTTTTGGGCGCGCCGGGTGCAGGTAAAGGCACTCAAGCTCAGTACTTGATGGATAAATACGGTATTCCACAAATTTCGACTGGTGATATGTTACGTGCAGCAATTAAAGAAGGCACTCCACTGGGTCTTGAAGCAAAAAAAGTAATGGATGCAGGCCAGTTAATTTCTGACGATATTATCATTGGTTTAGTAAAAGAGCGTATTACTAAAGCTGATTGCGAAAATGGTTTTTTATTAGACGGTTTCCCGCGCACCATTCCACAAGCAGATGCGATGAAAGAAAATGGCGTAGTGGTTGATCACGTTATTGAATTTGATGTTGCTGATGAAGTGATTGTTGAGCGTATGGGTGGACGTCGTGTTCATCCAGGTTCTGGTCGTGTTTATCACGTTGTTTATAATCCACCAAAAGTGGCAGATAAAGACAACGAAACAGGTGAAGAGCTTATTATTCGTGCAGACGATACTGAAGAAACAGTACGTAAACGCTTAGGTATTTACCATGAGCAAACTATGCCATTGGTTGATTACTACCAAGCAGAAGCTGCTGCGGGTAACACCCAGTATCATAAGCTAGATGGTACACAAGCTGTTGATGCTATTAGCAAACAGTTAGGTGAGCTATTAGGCTAATTTACAGTCCTTTATTAAATAAAAACCGCTAATGTAAAATTTAGCGGTTTTTTTGTGCAGAGTTTAGGTTAATTTAGAGTGCCTTTAGTTTTTCAATCACGCTGGCGTATTCAGGTTCAGTTGCAAGGTTACTCACTAATTGCTTATAAACCACGTTATGGTTTTTATCTAAAATAAGTACAGCGCGTGTTAGTAGCCCCATATCTTTAATTATAAATCCATACTTCTGACCAAAGTCGTGCCATACCGAATCAGAAAGCACAATTACCTTATCTATGTTCTCAGCTTTGCAAAAACGTTTTTGCGCAAAAGGTAAATCGCTACTAATGGTCAACATGGTTATGTTTGGAAATTGTTGTGCTACTTTTTCGTTAAAGTGTTTAGTTTGTAGGCTGCAAATACCGGTATCTAAACTAGGTACTACGCTAATCAAAACGGCTTGGCCTTTATACGCACTCAATGTAACAGGGGTAAAGTTAGCGTCGACCACTTTAAACTCTGGTGCGCTATCACCTATAGCAACTCCCTCACCTAATAAAGTAACAGGTTTGCCTTGTGCAGAGACTTTGCCTGCATCAAGCGTGTTTTCGGTATAATCGGCAGCAAAAGCCACAGAACTAAATGCACTTAATGCAAAAATTAACGAGCGAAACATAGGGTATTTCCTTTTAGATTCAGGCTGTAATAGCGTTAAGTGTATTATACTGCGAAGTGCTCACCAAGCAGAAGAAGTAGATGCTTTTATTTATTAATCAAAAATTGTAAACAAGGTATACTTTGATATAACATACATATGTAAAAAATATGTATATAAAAAACAATAATTAAACCTTTATTAATGCAATTTGATACCTATAACAGGGTCAAAATAGAGAGAGAATATGTCAACATCGGTACTAATATGTGATGATTCAAAATTAGCTAGACGCCAACTAGCTCGATCTTTACCAGTGGATTGGGATATTAAAATTGAATTTGCGCATGACGGTGTAGATTGTATAAACCAAATAAAAAAAATACAGCCAGAAATTCTTTTTCTTGATTTAAATATGCCGGAAATGGATGGTTATGAAGTACTCATAGCGATACGAGAGCTTGGTCTTAATGTGCTCACTGTGGTGGTTTCTGGCGATATTCAGCCGGCGGCACATGAGCGCGTATTAGAGCTAGGTGCAATTGATTTTATTCAAAAACCTTGCTCCGCAGAAAAGCTAGCCACTATTATTGAACATCATGGCATTAAAGACAAAGCAATGCGAGAGCGCCTTGCGCACTCGTTAGGTGAGCAGGTAGACCCTGATGTGCGAGATATATACCAAGAGCTTACTAACGTGGCCATGGGGCAAGCAGGCGACCTACTCGCAAGGTTACTTAATGTATTTGTTAAGCTGCCCATACCTAATGTTAATATTCTAGAAGTAAATGAGCTTGATATGGCGCTGCGCTCAATTGATAACAGCACCTCAACCTCGGGTATCTGCCAAGGCTTTATAGGCGGCGGTGTATCAGGGGAAGCATTACTACTTTTAAATGACTCGAGCTTTAAAGAAATAGCATCGCTAATGAACTACGACGGTGAGCTCAATGAAAAAGTAGAGCTAGAGCTGTTAATGGATATCAGTAATATACTTATTGGCGCTATTTTAACTGGACTCTCTAAACAACTTGATATGACATTTAGCCAAGGGCATCCCATAGTACTGGGTCAGCATAGAGATGTATCAGAGCTGGTTAAATCTAACAAACCACGTTGGCAACGTACCTTAGCAATCGAGATAAGTTACGGTATTGAAAACCACAATATAAATTGCGATTTGATGTTGTTATTTACCGAAGACTCACTAAAAACTTTGAAGTACAAAGTTGCCTACCTATTAGAAGATTAACGATTATGTCAGCTGATTTAAATATGAATGAAATCCATTGGTTAATGGATATGTTTAATACTGTTGATGTGGGCCTAGTGGTGCTCGACAGAGAATATAAAGTGTGTGTATGGAATGGTTTTATGGAAAATCATTCTGGATTACTGCCAAGCGCAGTTAAACACAAAGACTTATTTGATTTATTTCCCGCAATAGATGAAAAGTGGTTTAGAAGTAAATCTGAATCCGTGTTTGTACTAAAAAACCGCTCGTTTACAATTTGGGAACAGCAACCTTATATCTTTCGTTTTAAAAACTATCGGCCAATTACCGGCAAAGCTGATTATATGTACCAAAATGCCACCTTTATTCCACTAAAAAATACCCGTGGTGATGTTGAGCATATATGTATTATTATTTACGATGTAACAGATGTAGCCGTTAATAAAAAAGAACTCGAACAGTTAAATAAAAAGCTTGAGCAAGTTAGTCAAACCGATAGCTTAACGCAGCTAGCTAACCGAGGGCACTGGGAACATACGTTACGCCAAGAGTTTTTGCGTACTAAACGCAGTGGTGGTTGCAGTACTTTATTAATGTTTGATATTGACCACTTTAAAAAAGTGAACGATGAGTACGGCCACAGTTGTGGTGACGAGGCATTGCGTCATATTGCAAAATTACTAAAAGGCACATTGCGCGAAACAGATATAGCAGGGCGCTACGGTGGTGAAGAATTTGCTATCACCTTACTCGATACTGATAAACAAGGTGCGATGATAATAGCCGAGCGTTTACGTGAACTAATTGCGGCAACCCCGGTGGCTTACAAAGATCAGCTAGTGAGTATGACGGTTAGTATTGGCATTGCCTCTTATAGTAATGAATTTAAAAACCATGAACGCTGGATTGAGGCTGCCGATAAAGCACTTTATAATTCAAAACACAATGGTAGGAATAGTATTACTATGTTTGACGATATAAAAAATGACGCCTAAGCGTCATTTTTTATATCGGTTAGTTAACGCGAGTATGCAGCGTTGCTTAATAAATCTATTATCCATAACCTAGATTATTTACTCCGTGGTATGGCGATAATCATCTATTGGACATTGACTAAGAATAGAAACTTCACCGCTACTCGACTCTTGCTCTAGCTTTACTTTAAATCCCCATAAACGGTAAAGATGTTTAAGTACTTCATCGTGTGAGTTAGCGAGCGGAATATTATTGTGCGGCACATAACGTAATGTAAGAGATCTGTCGCCTCTAATATCAACATTATAGATTTGAATATTAGGCTCGTGATTACTTAAATTATATTGCGCCGATAACGCCTCTCTCACTGCTTTATAGCCATTATCATCATGAATAGCACCTATTTCTAAATGAGGGTTATTTGTATGATCAACAATAGTAAATAATTTAAAGTCACGGATCAGTTTAGGTGATAAAAACTGGCTTATAAAACTTTCATCTTTAAAGTTTTGCATAGCAAAGTGCAGCGTGTCGAGCCAATTACTGCCAGCATACTGCGGGAACCAGCGTTTATCTTCCTCTGTTGGCTGCTCACAAATACGGCGAATGTCTACCATCATATTAAAGCCCAGAGCATAAGGGTTTATACCCGAGTAATATTGGCTATTATAAGGTGGTTGATAAATCACATTAGTGTGGCTTTGTAAAAACTCCATCATAAATGAATCAGTCAATTTTCCTTCGTCATATAAGTGATTCAAAATAGTATAATGCCAAAATGTAGCCCAACCTTCATTCATCACCTGGGTTTGTTTTTGCGGATAAAAATATTGCGATATTTTACGTACAATCCGAATGATTTCACGCTGCCATGACTCTAGCAATGGCGCATTTTTTTCAATAAAGTATAAAATATTTTCTTGTGGCTCTTGTGGAAAATGACGCTCATGCTTTTTAGCTTCTTGTTGTTGAGCTGGAATAGTGCGCCACAACTCGTTTACTTGTGATTGTAGATAGTCTTTTCGTTCTTGCTGGCGCTTTTGTTCTTCAAATAATGAAATACGTTGCGGGCGCTTGTATCTGTCTACGCCGTAATTCATTAGCGCATGACAAGAGTCGAGCAGGGTTTCTACCTCAGTAATACCGTATTTTTCTTCGCAGCGGCTAATGTACTTTTTAGCAAACAGTAGGTAATCGATAATTGAGCCGGCGTCGGTCCAGGTTTTAAATAAGTAATTCCCTTTAAAAAAAGAATTATGCCCATAACAAGCATGCGCCATAACCAGTGCTTGCATGGGCAGGGTGTTTTCTTCCATTAAATAGGCAATACATGGATCGGAGTTAATGACGATTTCGTAGGCTAATCCCATTTGACCGCGTTTATAATTTTGCTCAGTTTGAATAAACTTTTTACCGTATGACCAATGGCTATAGCCTATAGGCATACCAACGCTAGAATAGGCATCCATCATCTGCTCAGCGGTGATCACTTCAATTTGATTAGGGTACGTGTCTAAGCGATAGTGCTGTGCAACACGGGCTATTTCATCACGGTACTGGGCCAATAACTCAAAAGTCCAATCTGGGCCATCACTTATATGTTTATCCTTCATATTTACTACCTCGCTTAGGCTATGCAGCCCCTTGCTGCTGACGACCTTTTTTAAATAGCTCTCTAAAAATAGGGTAAATATCCTCAACGCTTTGAATATGTTGTATGGCAAAATTAGCATGGCTTTGGGTTATGTCTTGATACTCGCGCCATAAACTTTGATGCGCCCGTGTGGTTATTTCTATATAGGCAAAATAGCGCACTGCGTTTAATAATTTATTACGCAAAATTTGTCCACATTGCGGTGTGTCGTCTGCCCAGTTATCACCATCAGACGCTTGCGCGGCATACACATTCCATTGTTCAGAGTTGTAGCGCTCTTTAATTATTTCGTCCATGAGTTTAAGGGCACTCGAAACAATTGTGCCGCCGGTCTCTTGGGAGTAAAAAAACTCTTGTTCGTCAACTTCTTTAGCTTGCGTGTGATGGCGAATATATACCACTTCAATGTCTTTATAGCTGCGTGTTAAAAACTGATATAGCAAAATATAAAAGCGCTTAGCCATGTCTTTTGTGGCCTGATCCATAGAGCCAGACACATCCATAATACAAAACATCACGGCTTTGCTGGTAGGGTGAGGGCGTTTTTCGTAATTACGAAAACGTAAGTCGTAATTATCAATAAAAGGCACTGCCTTAATTTGCTTTTTAATTAGTTCAATTTCACTACTTAACAGCACAATAGCAGCTTTATCAGGATGTGCTTGTGCAAGTAAAATAACTAACTGAGCTTCAAGCTCTGCTAATAAACGCTTTTTACCTGCGCTCATGGCCACACGCCGTGCTAACGAGCCTTTGAGTGAGCGTACAATATCAATATTACTTGGCATACCATCGCTGCAAAAACCAGCGCGATGAGTTTTCATTTGTACTAGTTTGTCGAGCTGATTTTCTTGCAAGTTTGGCAGCTCTAAATCCTCAAACAATAAATCTAAATATTCATCCTTTGAAATCGAAAATACAAATTCGTCTTGGCCTTCTCCCGAGTCGCTCGCTTCACCGCCTCCTGCGCCACCACCTTGCCCACCTTTAGGGCGCTCTACTTTATCGCCAGTAGAGAACTGATCGTTCCCTGGATGTATTTGTTCTCTATTGCCGCCTTTTCCTTGATGAAATGTAGGTTCGCTAATATCGCGTTGCGGAATAGAAATACTCTCTCCCGAACTTGCGTCGGTGACACTGCGTTTATTAATCGCATCAGAAACCGCTTCTTTAATTTGTTTTTTATAGCGCCTAATAAAGCGCTGGCGATTAAGCGTGCTTTTATTCTTTGCGTTTAATCGCCTATCTATAAAATGCGCCATTAATTACCTCCTAAACTACCAATATGAAGGTTATTGCGATTTTCTAACCCGTAAATACCATTCAGATAACAACCGCACTTGTTTTTGTGTGTAGCCTTTTTCGACCATACGATTAACAAAGTCTTCGTGTTTTTGCTGATCCTCGGCAGAGGTTTTGGTATTAAACGAAATAACGGGTAGCAAATCTTCGGTATTAGAGAACATTTTTTTCTCGATCACGGTGCGCAATTTTTCGTAGCTGGTCCACAGTGGGTTTTTACCATTATGGTGCGCTCGAGCCCTAAGCACAAAGTTTACTATTTCGTTACGAAAATCTTTTGGATTAGAAATACCCGCTGGCTTTTCTATTTTTTCAAGTTCTGCATTAAGGGCATCACGGTCAAATAGTTGGCCAGTATCGGGGTCGCGGTATTCTTGATCTTGAATCCAAAAGTCGGCGTAAATAACATAACGGTCAAAAATATTTTGTCCGTATTCAGAGTACGACTCTAAGTATGCGGTTTGCAGCTCCTTACCAATAAACTCCACATATTGCGGAATTAAATAGCCTTTTAAAAAGCTCAAATAACGCTCTTCGGTATCAGATGCAAACTGCTCACGCTCAATTTGTTGTTCTAACACATAAAATAAATGTACTGGATTCGCAGCAACCTCTAGGGTGTCAAAATTAAATACTCGCGATAAAATTTTAAAAGCAAAACGGGTAGAAAGTCCTGTCATACCTTCATCAACCCCAGCATAGTCTCGATACTCTTGATACGATTTAGCTTTAGGATCAGTGTCTTTTAGGGTTTCGCCGTCATACACTCGCATTTTTGAAAAAAGGCTCGAGTTTTCAGGCTCTTTTAATCGTGATAGCGTTGAAAACTGCGCTAAAATTTTAAGTGTTCCCGGGGCGCATGGCGCGTTGTACAACTCACTGTGTTGAAGTAGCTTATCGTAAATTTTAATTTCTTCGGTAACACGTAAGCAATAAGGAACCTTAACAATATATACCCGGTCTAGGAATGCCTCATTGTTTTTATTGTTTTTAAAAGTTTGCCACTCAGATTCGTTAGAGTGGGCTAGTATCATGCCGTTAAAGGGCAGAGCACTAATACCTTCAGTACCGTTGTAGTTACCCTCTTGGGTGGCTGTTAGCAGAGGATGCAGTACCTTAATAGGCGCTTTAAACATCTCAACAAACTCCATTAAGCCCTGGTTTGCTAAACATAAAGATCCAGAGTAGGCGTAAGCATCGGGATCATTTTGTGCAAAATGTTCTAGTTGGCGAATATCTACTTTACCTACTAGTGCCGAAATATCTTGGTTGTTTTCATCCCCAGGCTCAGTTTTGGCAATCCCTATTTGATTTAAAATAGAAGGGTAGCGCTTAACCACTTTAAATTGACTAATGTCGCCGTTAAATTCTTTTAAGCGTTTTCCGGCCCAAGGCGACATAATAGTTTTCAAATAGCGTGGTTTAATGCCGTATTCTTGTTCAAGTAATTTAGCATCTTCAATCGGATCGAATAATGACAGCGGGTGGTCGTTTACAGGGGAGCCTTTAATAGAATAAATGGGTACTTGTTGCATCAAGTATTTCAGTTTTTCGGCAATAGATGATTTACCACCACCAACCGGACCCAATAAATAAAGAATTTGTTTACATTCTTCTAGGCCTTGAGAGGCGTGTTTTAAATAAGAAACAATTTGTTCGATGGCATCTTCCATACCATAAAAATCAGCAAAGGCAGGGTAGCGTGCTACTACACGATTAGAAAATAATCGACTTAAGCGTGCGTCTGTTGCTGTGTCTATCATTTGTGGCTCGCCAATTGCCATTAGTAGACGCTCAGGAGCACTTGCGTAGGCAGATTTGTCGGTTTTACAAATATCTAAAAACTCAGCAATACTGTACTCTTCTTCTTGTCCAGCTTCATATCGTGCTTGGTAATGATCAAAAATCGTCATAAAGACCTCCAAAACCCACTTTAAAAATAGCTTAACTTCTTAAAGTCTAGTCACGATTTTGAATTTTTGTGCAATAAAATTAAAAATTTATATTAAAAATTATGATCTTGACTTTTTAATATAAGAGGTATTTGTACAAGGAGATGGTAATTTACCAAGCATAAAAAAAGACGCCGCAGCGTCTTTTTAAATTTAGCTTTTAAGGGCTAATTAAGCGAAGTTAGCGTTCGCGAATTCCCAGTTAACTAGCGACCAAAAACCTTTAAGGTAATCTGGACGAACGTTACGGTAATCGATGTAGTAAGCGTGTTCCCATAAGTCCACAGTTAGGATTGGAGTAACACCATCATCAGTTAATGGTGTAGCAGCGTTAGAAGTGTTAACTATGTCTAGTGAACCATCAGCTAGTTTAACTAACCAAGTCCAGCTAGAACCAAAGTTATTAACTGCTTTGTCGTTTAATGCTTCTTTAAATGCATCAAAAGAGCCCCATTTAGCATTGATTGCATCAGCAACCGCGCCAGTCGGTGCACCACCGCCATTTGGCGATAAACTGTTCCAGTAGAACGTATGGTTCCAGATTTGTGCAGCGTTGTTAAACACGCCACCGTCTGATGAACATACGATTTCTTCAAGAGATTTGTTTTCAAACTTAGTGCCTGGGATCAAACCATTAAGTTTAACAACATAAGTGTTGTGGTGTTTACCATGATGAAACTCAAGAGTTTCTTTTGAAATATGCGGCTCAAGTGCATCAATTGCATATGGTAGTGACGGTAGTTCAAATGCCATTTTTTATCTCCATCTTCTTTTAGTTAATAGTCCATTTAGTAATACGTAATGCCTGTTGGAACAGGCCAGTTATCTATACCAAACGGGAATATAGTGTTACTATAATTGTTGAGTATTCTACTCAAGTTTTAGCAAACAGCAATGCTATTGCTAAAGACTATTTCAATTGCGGCTTTATTTGCCCATTTTAAGTTATAGATCTATGGTCTCACTGAGTTATTTTCAAGGCCTTAGGTATATTAAATTATCGTCATTTTGAGGTTGTAGATGGAAACCATTGATAAAATTAAACAGCAAATTTCAGAAAACCCAATAATCCTTTTCATGAAAGGATCGCCTAAGTTGCCTAACTGTGGTTTTTCTTCACAAGCATCGCAAGCGTTAATGTCATGTGGTGAACCATTTGCATATGTTGATATTTTACTTAATCCAGACATTCGTGCTGAGCTTCCTGCTTATGCAAATTGGCCTACATTCCCACAGTTATGGGTAGATGGCGAATTAGTTGGTGGTTGTGATATTATCATCGAAATGTTTCAGCGTGGTGAATTACAACCATTAATTACTGAAACAGCAGCTAAATATAAAGAAGCTGACGCAGAATAATATCTCGATAAGCACGCTTTTTAAGGTGTATTGATACAAAATTTTGCTAAAACAATAAAACCACTTTTATAGTGGTTTTATTGTTTTTTATTAATCGTTTCTTATCGATAAATTAATCATTAAAAACTTACCAGCCAAACCAAATTAGACGTGCGTAAATGCTGCAACATTAGCTTTTAGACTTAAAAAGTTGAGTAGCTCAGCAATAAGATACCTACTAAAAGCCAACATCAAAGCACCACATTAAAACGCTTTACCCCACTGTAAGTACTTTATTTATTGCTTGAATAAAATACAGTAATACTTAGTCCATAGAAAAATGATCTAATGAGGGTCTGCCTTTTGCTTTTGCGCGTTTTACACTTAAATAACAGGCTAAATTACATAGTAATTGCAATGTAATTATTACCCCACAAATAATAATAAAATTGTTTAAAGTGGCTGTTGTATTATTCATTATAAAAACCAGCATGACCAATAACTGCCAAATCAATGCTGTATTTAAATAGCGCAATAAAATCTGCTTAAAGTGAGTATGTTTAAAGGTACTCAAAATCAGAAAAACAAGGCTAACTATTAACACTAACCAGCCCGCAGTTAAACAAAAGTAGGCAACTGTATTTTGCATTTTAATCCTTAACTCTTAACCCTACTAACCACATATTAAAATAAACGTATAAAAGTAATATTAAGCGTGTGCCATTATTAGCTCTTTAGCATTTGCTTTTGCTGTTTTACTTATATTATCACCCCCTAATAGGCGTGCTATTTCGTTAACTCTGCCATCTTTGTTTAAAGGCTGCATATGGGTAAAAGTTTCTCCATTTGCTATTTCTTTAGCAACAAAAAACTGTTGATGCGCACTGCTGGCTACTTGCGGTAAATGGGTAACACAAATCACTTGGGTAGACTTACCTAATTGACGCAATAACTTACCAACAGCATAGGCCGTTGGGCCGGAGATCCCCACATCAACTTCATCAAAAATAAGGGTAGGTGTTGTGACTTTTTGCGCAATAATTACCTGAATAGCTAAACTTATACGCGACAGCTCACCACCCGATGCAACCTTTGCTAATGGTTGTAATGGTTGTCCTGGGTTAGTTGATACTAAAAACAATACATTGTCGTAGCCTAAGCTATTTGGTGCGCGTTCGGTTTCTTGAGTTAGGGCAATTTCAAATATGCCGTTTTCCATTGACAGGTTTGCCATGCTGTTACTAATTAAGCGGTTTAGTGTATTAGCATACTCACGGCGGCTTTGGCTTAGCTGTTCACTAGCATGTTGATAATGGCTAAGTGTGTTTTCAATTTCAGATTCTAACTGCTCTAAGCGAGAGCTGTTATTGCTAATAGACTCGAGTTCTTGACTAATAGCTTGATGAAACTCAACCAATGCCTGTGGTTTAATATGGTGTTTACGCGCTAAATCCATAGCGCCGCTTAATCTGTTTTCTACCTCCACCAAGCGAGCAGGATCTAAATCGGCCTGCTCAGTGTAACTGCGCACTTCTCGGCTAGCTTCTTCTACTTGTACTGCGGCCTCTGCAAGCAATGTAGCTACACTTGCTAATGTTTCGTCATATTGTGCCAGCTCAGAAAACTGTTGCGCGCTGTGTTGCAATAACGAACAAGCATTTTGCTCATCACTTTCGTATAAATGCTGTAACTCACGCTGACACGTTTCTAAAATCGTTTGGCTATTACTTAACTTGTAATGCTCAGCTTCTATTTGTTCAAACTCACCTTCTTGTAGGGCAAACTCGTTAAGTTCTGCTACTTGGTATTCTAATAGTTGTTTTTGCGCAGCTTGCTGCTGCTGTTGTTGTTGTAAGTGTTTAAATTCTTTTTGTAAATTAGCAAATTGCTTATAGCTTTGGCTAACGCCACTGACCAAATTATGATGTCCGGCATAGGCATCTAGTAGCTGCAGTTGATGCTCGGCTTTTAACAAGTGTTGGTGGGCATGTTGGCCATGAATCGAAATTAAATACTGGCCAAGCTCTTTTAGTTGCGCTGCTGTTACAGCGCTGCCATTAATGTAGCTTTTGCTGCGGCCATTTTTACACACCACGCGGCGCAATAAACATTCGTTATCGGCGTTACTCAACATATTTTGTTCTAAAAAAGCATGAGCGAGGGGTAAATTACTTAAATCAAATTGCGCGCATACTTCCGCTTTATCTGTGTTTGGGCGCACAGCTGAGGCTTCGGCGCGCTCGCCTAAACATAGCGAAAGGGCATCAATAGCAATCGACTTACCCGCACCCGTTTCACCGGTAATTGCGGTCATGCCGTTTTGCCACTCTGTACTTAAATTACTTACAATTGCGAAATTTTTAATTTCTAAACCAATTAACATACTGTTTATCCATCCAGTCAATTGACTGTTAATTTATACAGTGTTTTGGTTTTTTGCAAATTAAATTTTTATGACTTACGCAATTTCTTCATCTTGAATAATTTTAGAATGGCTATTAGTTTCGCTTGTTTCGTCAGCATTATTAATATTATCAGCGAGTTGTTCTATGTCTTCTGTTTTAATATTAACAATAAGGGCGGGTAAAATAGTTTGATAAAAAGTCTTGTTATATAAAATACCTTGCAAGGGAAGTTCCGCTACAAAGTACTGGATATTATCGACTAAATTTTGAGAAACATTGCTTTGATAAGTTTTAATTAACTCGTTCGACAGTATATTAATAAGTAAATCGGCAGTACTTTCTAACTGGTTTAGGTTTTCATCCGTGTGAGCTTGCACCACAAAAAAATTGCTTACAATGGCTTGTATACGTGGCAGGTATTTGGGTCGGATAAGCTTAGCGTCAAGTAACTCATTGAGCTTTAGCTTTAAGCGAGTATTAACTTGTGATACTCGAGCATTAAAAAGCTTTTTTTTCGCTTCGATTGCTTTTTTACGGTTATTTTCAACAATTAAATAACTAGCTAATAATGTAATTAATAATAATAAAGCAAAAAAAACAATATAAGTCATTGCCGCACAATCCTGATTTGGTTAGCTATTTTATAAAAAATATATTTTGCTCTAAAGCACGATACTTAGCAATAAAATTAGTATAAACGACTGCCCCAATTGAGCTTTTGGCGTAATACGTTGTAATAAGAGTAATTTTTAGGATGAATAAGGCGCAGCTTTTTATCGGCTTTTTTAATGACTACCTCATCACCAGGTAAAACGGCGAGTACCACATGGCTGTCGCAGCTAACTTGCAAACTATCGGTGTTCTCAAGGCTTAGTTTTAAGCGTACTTCGTTATCGGCATCAACTACCAGAGGTCGGCTCGATAAAGTATGTGGAAACATAGGCACTAGCGCTATTGCGTTAAGCTCAGGAGTAAGAATAGGGCCGCCCCCCGATAGTGAATAAGCAGTTGAGCCGGTAGGGGTAGATACAATAAGTCCATCAGAGCGCTGAGAAAACACAAAGTCGTTATTTATAAAGGCTTCAAACTCAATCATATGCGCTACTTTGTCGGCATGTAAAACGGCTTCGTTTACAGCCGAGTTTGCACTTTTAAGTTCGTTATGACGATACACTTCTACTTCGAGTAAGAAGCGCTTTTCTTCAACATACTCACCGCTGAGTACCTGCTCTAAACTGGCTTCGAAACCCTCGGGGTTTAAATCGGTTAAAAACCCAAGGTTGCCTCGGTTTACACCTATAACGGCTATATCAAAGCGTGCTAATACACGCGCTGCGCCAAGCATATTGCCATCGCCACCTACTACAATGGCCAAATCAGCTTGTTCACCTAAGTCGACCAGTTTAACTAACTTATTTTTTGGTATATCAATAAGTTGGCTTCCTGTGCGTTTTTCTACAATAACTGTAAAACCAAGCGCAAGTAAAAATGTATGCAGGCGCTGCAAGGTTGCCGCCGCATCTGGATGATTTGGTTTACCAATAAGGCCGATAGTGCGAAAAGGAGAATCCATAATAAATACACAGCAAGTTTTAATATTTGTAGAGTAACCTAAAACAGAAGTGTTTGAAAATACAGATCGTTAGCAATACTGCAATGAATTAATCTTGCAGCTCATTAATTTACGTGCCGTGTAGCTAATCACTTGAAATTAAGAAGCTCTGCCCCGATATAAAGCACATGAGACAAGATGCAGTAACCATGAAACTAAACCCACGAGATCAACAAATTTTTGCGGCTGTAATGAGCACGTATTGTAATGGTGAAGGTTTACCTGTGCCATCAACAAAAATTGCCAAGCTAAAAGGTATGGCAGTTTGCTCAGCTACAGTACGTAATGCCATGGCACGTTTAGAGAAAGTGGGCTTGCTCTACTCACCCCACACATCAGCGGGGCGCGTGCCAACAGACTACGGATTTGATTATTGGTTTGAGGAATTTTTTGCACTCGCCGACATAGCTAATTACTGGCAACCTGCGCAAACACAATTAGTTGAATTAGCGCATGGTTTAAGTCAGCGTTATCAGGTGTGTTGTTGTGTTGGTTTGCCACAGGTACGCTCGCAACAAGTATTTAGAGTGGAAGTGCTCGATTTTGATTCCACGGATTGGTTAATCTTATTAATAGACAGAGCAGGGCAAAGTCATAACATTTGTATTAATAAGCCCGATGATGCAAGTGATACTGTGCGTTATCAGTTTGCCACGTGGTTAAATACGGTATTTAGCCAACAAACCTTAATAGAAGGCTTGTACCGTATGCAGGCAATGGCTAATACTGCACCGCGTAACTGTCATGATTCACTCAACCAATGGACGCGTGAACTAAGCCAAAAGCTTGGCTCTGATAATAGTATTGTGGTTGGTGAAAACTATTTGTATAAACAAATAGATTGCGAGCAAAGCCTAAACATTGGGGTGTCTTTTTTAAATTTTGTCGAAGACAAGCTAGTATTTAAAAATGGGGTGTCGGTACTTAATACTGAAAACCTGCCTTTTTCAGAGTGTAACGAATTGATTGTGATTAGCTTGCCGTACTTTCAAAATCAAGAATATCAGAGTCGTTTTTGTGTAATTTGTCCAAAATCAGCGCCAATCGAAAAAATAATCCAAGAATTTAAATTAATTGAGACATCTAACTCTTGAATCTTTTAATTCAATCCCCATAATTACCGCAGTTGTAAAGAATTGGAGCACATATTTATGTCTGAGCAGAGACAAAACCCAGAACAAGAAGTAGAACTAAACGAAGACCTAGCAAAAATGGAAGCTGATGTTGAAGCCGCTGTACAAGCAGCAGAAGAACACGCAGAGCAAGAGCAAAGCCCTGAAGCCGAAATTGCAATGTTATATGCAGAGCTTGAAGTAGCAAAGCAAACAATAGCAGATCAAAAAGACGGTGTAGTTCGCGCCGCTGCTGATGTTGAAAACATGCGTCGTCGTGCAGCACAAGATGTAGAAAAAGCACATAAATTTGCACTAGAGAAGTTTGCTAACGAATTACTCCCGGTTATTGATAACTTAGAGCGCGCAATTGAGTTTTCTGATAAAGAAAACGAAACGCTAAAACCTGTGCTAGAAGGTATTAGCATGACGGTAAAAAGCTTTAACGATGCTGTTGCAAAATTTGGCGTTGAAATTGTTAACCCACAGGGTGAGCAGTTTAATCCAGAGTTTCATCAAGCTATGTCAATTCAGCCAAGCAACGATGTATCGCCAAATACAGTATTAGCGGTAATGCAAAAAGGCTACACCTTAAACGGACGTTTATTGCGCCCAGCTATGGTTATGGTATCTAAAGCAGCTGACGCTTAAGTTGTTATTAATGATTTAAAAAATGCCTCAATTTGAGGCATTTTTTTTGCTATTTAAATAGTGAACCAATTGCACTAAAACAGTTAGTATTACAGCACCAAACATCAAGCTTGAAAAAGGCACGGCACTTTTAGCATGTAGTATAGCTAATAGGGGGCCGACCAAAGCACCGCTACCAAAGCGTAACGTACCAATAACTGCGGTTGCTGTGCCTGTATTTGCTTCAAACTTCATTAAAATAAGTGAGTCAGCATTACTGGCTATTATGCCTAAGCTCATCATAAGTGGTGCAATAGCACCAACAATAAAGTAAAGCGACAGCTGCATAATACTAAAAGTAAGTAACGCAGCGCCCGAAAGTAAGCCAAATATTAATCCGTAGTAGAGCATTTTACGAGAGCCAATTCGCGGCACAATACGAGTATTTAAAAAATTCCCAAACATGAGTGCTATAACGTTAAATGCAAACAAAATGCCAAATAACTGCTCTGATACTTTAAATAAGTCTAAATATACAAACGGTACTGAGGTTAAAAAACAAAAAAATCCAAACGATACAAACATAGAGCTTAAAATGTCGGCACGTGCATCTTTGTTACTCAGTATTATTTTATAACTATTAAAAAATAATGGCAGCCCTTTAAGGTCATTTTTAAAAATAGGAATGTCGATTAAATACACATGCACAAAAGCTAAAATAATAAAGCTGTAGGCCGCTAAAATTAAAAAGATGGTAGACCAAACAGAAAACCCTAAAATAAGCGAACCAATTGAAGGTGCAAGTAATGGCGCTACCATCATAATCATCGACACATAAGACATACCTTTGGCGGTGTTTTTTTGGTAAATATGCCTAATTATCCCAGGAACTACCACGGTTGCCGCTGCACCGGTAAATGCCTGTACGGTACGCAAGACCCAAAATGCATATATATCGGTAGTAAAGGCAAGTGCTAATGACGTTATACCAAATAAAGTTAAGCCAATTTTAGCCAATTTACGGCGACCAATTTGATCGGCAATAGGGCCAAAAAATAACATCCCTAATGCATAGCCCGCTAAATAAATACTTAACGATATTTGTACGTTAGGCATACTGGTTTGTAAGTCGCCCGCAATAACTAACATTGCCGGTAAATACATATCAATAGCTAAAGGCGTAATTGCCACAATACTAGCTAGTAAAGGCAATAAAATACGGGTGTTAAAAGACGAAGCCGATGCAGGCATGTATAAACTCAATCATTACTAAACAGGATGTATAGTGTAACAGGGCATGCTGATTGGATAAACTTAGTTTGCCTGCTAAGTTAATTGTAATGGGTAAATAACCTGAGATCCGGATAATAAACCTATCTCGAGCAGCTATTTTCAGCGCTAACTGCGTTGAATTTACTTGCAATAGGCCAGCTATTGACGCGTAAATTTGCCTTATTTTCACTGAAAATCTCTGGCTAGAGAAAATAAAATTAAATATAACTATGATTCAATACGTTAGTAAATCTCTTAACCAGAGTTCAGGTTAAATAAACAACAAAATTTTATTGTTACTTGCTAAAAAGCAATTATTTTAAACTGCGGTGGTATTTGCTATTCTAGCGCTAACAAAAAATATGATTTGAGGGAATATAATGAAAAAACTCGTGATAGCTATATTAGCTACTGCAGTGCTGGCTGGCTGTAAAACATCACCAACAGGGCGCACCCAAATTGCGCTTTATTCTGATCAACAAATGAGTGAAATGGGCACAGCCAGTTTTGCTGAGATGAAAAAAAATCAGCCAATCAATAAAAATCCACAAACTAACGCGTATGTAAATTGTATTGCCGAGCAAGTAGTGGCTGTTTTACCTAAGCAGTACGCTTCGCAAAAATGGGAAGTAGTGGTATTTGAAGACGACTCAGCGAATGCGTTTGCATTACCAGGCGGTTACATTGGTGTGCATACGGGGCTGCTAAAAGTGGCTACTAACCAAGACCAAGTGGCTACAGTGCTTGGCCATGAAGTAGGGCATGTAATTGCAGAGCATTCGAACGAGCGTGTATCGCAAAGCTCAATGCTACAAACCGGCATGCAAATTGGCGGTGCAGCTCTTGAAATGGGTAATGTTGGGTATCGTAACGAAATTATGCAGGGTTTGGGCTTGGGTGCACAATACGGTGTTGTATTGCCGTTTAGTCGTTCGCACGAATCAGAAGCTGACGAAATCGGCTTGGATTTAATGGCGCAAGCTGGTTTTGATCCAAAAGAGTCAGTTACTTTATGGCAAAATATGAGTAAAGCGGGTGGTGGCGCAACACCTGAGTTTTTATCAACTCACCCAGCACCAGCAAGCCGCATTAAAGACTTGCAAGCACAAATGAGCCAAGCTTTAGGTGAGCAAAAAACAGCAAGAGCACAGGGTAAAAACCCACAATGTAAGCTGTAATTTAGTTTAACTACAAATAAAAACCCTGTAAGTAATTTACTTACAGGGTTTTTATATTCAGTGCTAATCTTTATTTATTGAGTAAAGAGCTATTAGGGAGTCCATATAAGACCCTAGTTAAAGCTTAAAAAGTCCACTCAACATGAAGTTGTGGTACCGATTCTGTAACATCAGTGCCAAATTTGTTATGCCAATATTGCCACTCCATCCCTAGCAACAGAGTGTTTTCTTTCATTTCAAGGGCATGGCCTAAATCCCAGGTAATAATAGGCTGCGCTAAAAACCACGCACGCACATCTTGACCAAATTCATTTTCACGCTCAGCAATGTACTCAACATGGCCCTTTACATTAAACTTTTGCGTGCCGATCATAAAAGGGTAATCAAACGCAACATCAAACATCCAGCTATTAGTTTCTATAGGTGCACCACCTTTTGCTACGCCTTCACTGTCATCAATGTAGGCAGTTACCAATGTCTGAAAAAAGTTAAAACCAGGTACATCCCAGCTTAATTTAACACCCGGTAAATATTTCATTACCTTGGCGTCTCCTGCTACGTTAATACCGGCGGTTAAACCAACATCAATTAACGCGCCTGAACCAATCTGTTGGCCGGTAATAGCTGATAGGCTAACGGTTGAATACCATTCGCCATAAAAATCACGGTCTTGAAAACCGTCTTCAAGGTCGTCTTTACTGTAATCAATAAAGAAAAAATTATCGCCGTAATCATAACCAGATGCGTGCTGAATTGAATACACAGCGGTATCTGACTCTTGCTCTGTGAATGGATTTGTTTGCTCGCCATAATTAATGTGTAGAGCAGTACTGCTCCAGTTAGCAGCAATAGCTGAGGTAGATAAAGCGCAAGTGCTTAAACATAAAGCGGGAAGTAATTTTTTTAGTTTCATAATACTAATTAGTGTGACACGCGGGAGCGCTATTATAAGCAAAGGGGAGTGGTTTGTTAATTATTATATTACTGTGTTGTAGCTTAATCACTAAGCTACAACACAGTAACGTTAATTTATGCTTTATTTCTGCGCAGACAAATAACCGCAATAGCACTAAAAGCTAATATAAAACAGTAATAAGAAGAAGTTGATACTTCCCATGGGCTAATTTTAAATGTAGCTCCAAGTAGCAATGCTTGCGCGCCATAAGGCAGGGTCCCTTGCGTTACGCAGGCAAATATATCGAGCAAACTAGCCGAGCGTTTACCAGTAATATTACCATCATCAGCAAGTTTTTTAGCAATTGGGCCGGTAACAATAATAGACACGGTATTATTAGCAATACACATATTGCTGGCCATTACTAACGCCGCTATACCGAGTTGGTCAGCCACTTTTCGATGCCACTTAGCAATCACTTTAGTAATTGCTTGGATTTTTTGCGCTATGTAATCCAGGCCACCATTAAGGCGAATAAACTCAGAAAGACCACCTATAAACATCGACAGCAAAAATATTTCTTGCATGTCGGTAAAGCCTTTATAAATATCTTTTACAAAGCTGGCGCCTTCATAGCTACCAGTAAAGCCCATAAGTGCAGCAAAAACAATACCGCTAAGCAAAACTACAAATACGTTAAAGCCCATTACCGCAAGCACTAAAATAAAGGCATAAGGCAACACTAATAAAATGTCGTAATCTTTGGTTTCAACAACTTGTGCAGCGGGTGTTAAATATAACAACAACGCAATTGTAACAATGGCGGCCGGAATAGCTATTTTAAGGTTTTCTTTAAACTTATCTTTCATTTCACAGCCCTGAGTACGGGTGGCCGCAATAGTGGTATCTGAAATAATCGATAAGTTATCACCAAACATCGCGCCCGATACTATAGTACCGGCCATGAGTGCTGGATCTATGCCGGTTTTAACCGACACTGCATACGCTATAGGGCCAATGGCACCAATAGTTCCCATTGAAGTACCCATGGCGGTGGAAATTACGGCGGCAATTAAAAATAATCCAGGGAGCAATAAAGAAGGTGGAATAATTGACAAACCAGCGTTAACAACCGCATCAACGCCACCTGTGGCACCGGCAACAGCAGAAAACGCACCCGCTAATAAGTAAATTAAACACATGGTAATTATGTTGTTATTACCTACGCCTTTAATAAAGGTTTCGACGCTTTGGTTTATTGAGGTTTTATTTAAAATGAAAGCCAGAATAATGGCGGGTAAAATAGCAACAGGTGCAGGTAATTGATAAAAAGCGTAATCAACCCCTTGTGATTGTAAATATAAGCCTGAGCCTAAAAATATCGCTACAAAGGTAAGTAGGGGAAGCAAAGAAAGTATTGCTTTATTTTTGTTAAATGATGGCTGCATCATATTCCTCGTATTATTGAAAAAAGATCACAGCCAAAAACTCCTCTTTTAGCTGTGTTTAGCGAATCCTCCACTGTACTTAAACTAGGAGACCACTGCGCCCGCAAGCCAAAGACCAAATCGACGCTGAAAAGAAGTTTAAATGTATAGACGGCTAAAGTAAACTGGTATTATTACTTAAATTAAAAGTGTGACCTGACTATTACATGCTATTTAGGTAATATCTAGCCTAGTAAATAGTGTTAATTGACCAATAGTATCTTCGCGCGAGCCACAAGGTGCTGCAAATTAAAATATTAGGTAAGGTAATGACAAAAAATAAAATCGGTGTTTTTGGTGCCAACGGCAGAATGGGCTCAGCCTTATTAGAAGCAGCAAGTACAAAAGAGCATAGTGAACTTGCAGCCGCTTATGTACGCAGTAGTTCACCGTTATTAGGCATTAATGTTAATCAACTCAACAGTGCTGCAGATAAAACAGTAACCTTTAGCGATGAAGCTAATATTACGAATGTTGATGTATTAATTGATTTTACTTTGCCAGCCGGCATGCGCACACATTTACAAACAGCGGTTAAGCAAGGTGTCCCTATGGTAATTGGTACCACCGGGCTAAACGAAGCCGATATGACATTGCTACACGAGGCTGCAAACCATATTCCTATCGTATTTGCGCGCAATTATAGTGTGGGGGTAAATGTATTACTTAATTTAGTGCAAACAGCCGCTACAAAGTTTGGCGATGATATGGATATTGAAATTTTTGAAGCGCATCATCGCCATAAAATAGATGCGCCGTCGGGTACTGCGCTGGCCATTGGCGAAGCCATTGCAGATGCAAAAGGCTGGGATCACGACAAAGTTGCCGTATACGACCGCAGCAAAGTTGAGCAGGCTAAGTCGCAAAATGAAATTGGTTACTCGGTGCTCAGAGGCGGCGACATAGTAGGTGAACACACCGCATACTTCGCAACAATGGGCGAAAGACTCGAATTAACCCATAAAGCAAGCTCAAGAATGACCTTTGCATTAGGTGCTATAAGAGCTGCAGGCTGGTTAATAAATAAACCCGCAGGACTTTATGATATGCAAGATGTGCTAGATTTGAAGTAGTTAACTTGTTCTTTCAGCTGTTTGGGTCTGAATAAAGGTACAAGCAGTTATTTATTATAATTTACTAAATAGCGTTAGATCTAAAAGAAAACTTAATGTAAAATGCAGCCAATTTGCCAAAAATTAATAATCGCGTGTTTCCAATTATACCCAAGTGGCTTGAAAAAAGCGGGGTTCAGTGGGAATAAAGTCGTTTTAAGGCAAGAAAAAATGATTAAGGTTTAAAGCTCGTTATCGGCGTCATTTAACACTGTTTATAAAATAACTTTATCCACAAAAACTCGCTTTAACAATCGCCTGGGTATTGGCGGGGCGTTAAGCATTTTGCTTAGCCTCGTTTTTTACTGTTAGGAGGTTAATTTGACTAAATCCGCTCTGTTAGTCCTAGAAGACGGCACAGTGTTTCGCGGTACTGCAATCGGCGCTGACGGCATGTCAGTAGGTGAAGTAGTATTCAATACGTCTATGACTGGTTATCAAGAAATTTTGACTGACCCATCATACGCGGAACAAATCGTAACTTTGACGTACCCACATATAGGTAATACGGGTACTAATAGCGAAGACGAAGAAGCGAATCAAATATGGGCCAAAGGCCTAGTGATCCGTGATTTGCCACTGCTAGCAAGTAATTTTCGTAGCGAGCAATCGTTAGATGATTACTTAAAACAACGTAATATTTTAGGTATTGCGGACATCGACACCAGAAAGCTAACGCGTATTTTGCGTGATAAAGGCGCTCAAAACGGGTGTATTATAGCCGGTGACGAATTAGACGAAAACAAAGCGCTTCAAGCCGCGCAAGCCTTCCCAGGCTTAAAAGGTATGGATTTAGCAAAAGTAGTCTCAACCAAGGAAATGTTTGAGTGGCGCGAATCAAGCTGGACATTAGGCGAAGGTTTTAAAACCTTAAACGCGGCTGATGAAAAGTTTCATGTTGTTGCCTACGACTTCGGTGTTAAGCGTAATATTTTACGTATGCTTGTAGATCGTGGTTGTAAATTGACTGTAGTACCAGCGCAAACCTCTGCCGCTGACGTACTAGCATTAAACCCTGATGGTATCTTTTTATCTAATGGCCCGGGCGATCCAGCACCGTGTACTTATGCCATTGATGCAATTAAAACCCTTTTAGAAACCGAAATCCCTATTTTTGGTATTTGTTTAGGCCATCAATTATTAGCGCTTGCCTCAGGTGCTAAAACAGTCAAAATGAAGTTTGGCCATCATGGTGCCAACCACCCAGTTAAAGATTTAGAACGTGATGTAGTGATGATCACCGCACAAAACCATGGTTTTGCTGCCGATGAAACTACGCTACCTGATAACCTGCGTGCTACGCACACATCGTTATTTGACGGTACTTTGCAAGGTATTCATCGTACAGATAAGCCAGCGTTTAGCTTCCAAGGTCACCCTGAAGCAAGCCCAGGCCCGCACGATGCCGCCCCATTATTTGATCACTTCATCGATTTGATGCAAGCGCGTAAACACTAATTTAACCGGAGTAATAATGCCAAAACGTACCGACATAAAAAGCATTCTTATCTTAGGCGCAGGCCCAATTGTTATTGGTCAGGCTTGTGAATTTGACTACTCTGGTGCACAAGCGTGTAAAGCACTGAGAGAAGAAGGCTATCGAGTTATATTAGTTAACTCAAACCCAGCAACAATTATGACTGACCCTGATATGGCAGATGCGACGTACATCGAACCAATTCACTGGGAAGTTGTAGAAAAAATTATCGAAAAAGAAAAGCCAGATGCAATCCTACCGACTATGGGTGGGCAAACAGCATTAAACTGTGCGCTTGAATTAGACAAGCACGGCGTATTGGCTAAGCACGGCGTTGAGTTAATTGGCGCAACAGCAGATGCAATCGACAAAGCAGAAAACCGCGAACGTTTCGATACAGCAATGAAAAACATTGGTTTAGAATGCCCACGTGCTGAAATTGCTCATTCAATGGATGAAGCAAGAGACATCATTACTCGCATTGGCTTACCGTGTATTATCAGGCCTTCTTTTACTATGGGCGGCACCGGTGGTGGTGTAGCGTATAACTTAGAAGAGTTTGAAGAAATTTGTGAGCGTGGCTTAGACTTATCGCCAACGAACGAATTGCTAATTGATGAATCACTGATTGGTTGGAAAGAATACGAAACAGAAGTTGTACGTGATAAAAACGACAACTGTATTATTGTTTGTACCATTGAAAACTTTGACCCTATGGGTGTGCACACGGGTGATTCGATCACAGTTGCACCAGCGCAAACATTAACCGACAAAGAATACCAAATTATGCGTAACGCCTCTATGGCGGTATTACGTGAAATTGGTGTTGAAACAGGCGGTTCTAACGTACAGTTCGGTATTAATCCTGAAGATGGCCGTATGGTTATCATTGAGATGAACCCACGCGTATCACGCTCATCAGCATTAGCGTCAAAAGCAACGGGTTTCCCAATTGCTAAAATTGCTGCAAAATTAGCCGTAGGCTACACACTTGACGAACTACAAAATGATATTACTGGCGGTAAAACACCAGCGTCGTTTGAGCCGGCAATTGACTATGTAGTTACAAAAATACCTCGCTTTAACTTTGAAAAATTTGCCGGTGCGAACGACCGTTTAACCACGCAAATGAAATCAGTAGGCGAAGTAATGGCGATTGGTCGTAACCAACAAGAGTCATTACAAAAAGCATTACGTGGCCTTGAAGTGGGTGCAACTGGTTTTAACCCAATTGTGGCGCTTGACGACCCTAAAGCAAAAGAAATTATCATTCGTGAACTACGCGAGCCAGGTGCAGAGCGTATTTGGTATATTGCCGATGCAATGCGCCATGGTATGAGCGTTGAGGATGTTTACGAGCTGACAAAAATTAACCGCTGGTTCTTAGTACAAATAGAAGACATTTTAAAAGACGAAGCAAAAATTAGCGACGTAGGCATGGCAGGCTTAAATGCCGACTTCCTACGCAAGTTAAAGCGTAAAGGTTTTGCTGACCCACGTATTGCAGAAATTGCAGGCGTATCAGAAGCTGAAATTCGTAAAAAGCGTCATTTACTAAACATTCTACCAGTATACAAGCGTGTTGATACCTGTGCTGCAGAGTTTAGTTCAGACACAGCTTACATGTACTCAACTTACGATGAAGAGTGTGAAGCCAACCCAACAACCCGTGACAAAATCATGGTGATTGGTGGCGGTCCTAACCGCATTGGTCAAGGCATTGAGTTTGATTACTGTTGTGTACACGCTTCGCTTGCACTGCGTGAAGACGGTTATGAAACCATTATGGTTAACTGTAACCCTGAAACGGTATCTACCGATTACGACACCTCAGATCGTTTATACTTTGAACCAATTACCCTTGAAGACGTACTAGAAATTGTACGTGTTGAAAAGCCAGTGGGTGTAATTGTGCAGTACGGTGGTCAAACACCGCTTAAATTAGCGCGTGAACTTGAAGCGAATGGCGTGCCAGTTATTGGTACATCGCCAGATGCAATAGACCGTGCAGAAGACCGCGAACGTTTTCAACAATTAGTCGAGCGTTTAAATCTACTGCAACCAGAAAACGCTACGGTAACATCAACTGAAGAAGCAATTTTAAAATCAGTTGAAATTGGCTTTCCATTAGTAGTACGTCCATCGTATGTACTAGGTGGTCGCGCCATGGAAATTGTATACGACGAGCAAGACTTACGTCGCTACATGACCGAAGCAGTACAAGCCTCAAACGAAGCACCAGTATTACTAGACCGCTTTTTAGATAACGCGATTGAAGTTGACGTTGACGCAATTTGCGACGGCGAGCAAGTAATTATTGGCGGTATTATGGAGCACATAGAGCAAGCGGGTGTTCACTCAGGTGACTCAGCATGTTCATTACCGGCTCACACGCTATCGCAAGAAGTACAAGATGTAATGCGCAAGCAAGTTACTGATATGGCACTTGAACTTGGTGTTGTTGGTTTAATGAATACTCAGTTTGCTGTAAAAGATGGCTTAGTGTATTTAATTGAAGTTAACCCACGTGCTGCACGTACCGTACCGTTTGTATCAAAAGCAACCGGTGTTGCACTTGCAAAAGTAGCTGCACGTTGTATGGCGGGTCAGTCTTTGGCAAGCCAAGGTATAACTAAAGAAGTTATTCCTCCATATTACAGCGTAAAAGAAGTTGTTTTACCATTTGCTAAGTTTCAAGGTGTGGATCCAATCCGTGGCCCTGAGATGCGTTCAACCGGTGAAGTGATGGGTGTTGGTGATACTTTCGCCGAAGCGTTCGCAAAAGCACAATTAGGTGCAAGCAATACTTTACCACGCGGTGGTCGCGCGCTATTATCCGTGCGTGATAGCGATAAGCCACGTATTGTTGAACTAGCTAGAATCATGACAGACCTTGGTTTTGAAATAGATGCAACAGGTGGTACAGCTGCTGCACTTGAAAATGCTGACATTGCGGTTCGCCGTGTAAATAAAGTATTTGAAGGGCGCCCGCACATTCTTGATAGAATCAAAAGTGGCGAGTATAGCTATATTGTTAATACCACAGAAGGTCGCCAAGCGATTGAAGATTCGAAGGTGTTACGTCGTGGTGCTTTACAGCACAAAACCAACTATACTACGACCTTAAATGCGGCGTTTGCAAACTGTACAGCAAACCAAGCAGATGACCGTGGGAAGGTGACGTCAGTTCAAGAACTACACCTGCGATTGAACTAAGGAAATGTGCCAAGGCCGTTAAATTGCGGCCTTGGGATTAAGTGAGAAAAAGTATGCAAACAATTCCGATGACAGTTCGTGGTGCAGATTTACTGCGCAAAGAACTTACCGAATTAAAAACAGTTACCCGTCCTAAAATCGTCAGCGATATTGCAGTTGCACGAGAGCATGGTGACTTAAAAGAGAATGCTGAGTATCACGCTGCGCGTGAGCAACAGGGTTTTTGTGAAGGCCGAATTCAAGAAATTGAAGCTAAGCTTTCAAATGTACAAATAATTGATGTAACTAAAATGCCTAATACCGGCAAAGTTATTTTTGGTACAACAGTTACTATTGTCAACGTTGAAACTGATGTTGAAGTTAAATACCAGATTGTTGGTGATGACGAAGCAAGTATTAAAGATAATCGTATTTCGGTTAATTCACCGATCGCACGAGGTTTAATTGGTAAGCAAGCAGATGATGCTGTGAACATTGAAACCCCTAAAGGCACCGTTGAATACGAAATCATCGAGGTTGAGTATATTTAATAACTCACTTTACGCGTAAATAAAAGCCAGTGTATTAATACACTGGCTTTTTTGTTTTAAAGTGTTTAAAAGTGTTAAAACAGCCCTTATAAATTGGCCTTAAAAATTTTACTTTGTTACCATATACAGGCTGCAAATTAAGCAGTTTACTCGGAGATATTTATGAACGATACCGACCATCCCTCTAGATTGAGGGCAGAAAAATAACCCGTATTGGTATTTATCTTCTATAAATCTACCTAAGCGGTAGAGTAATTTTATTCTTTCCTATTTTTCTTCTCTCAGACACCTAGATATAAATAATGAAATTAGCCTTATTAAAGTGCTGATTATAGTTACTAGTACGCTGGTATATTAATCAGTCATATAGTTTCATTATTTGATGGTCGTTACCTTATGCTAATGTGTTTTACTCCTAATAAATGGCTATTAGCTAAGCAGTAGTTTTAACTGTTTGAACGCCATGTTATTAATTTAAATAAAATACAATTAGCCTAGCATTAGCCAATCGGGAGATTCGCCATGACGGTAATGAGCAAAAACTACGTAGAAAATAACCCACACTTTTCTCAAGCAGAAATAGGGGCGGCTAGAAAAGTGTTTTTAGCGCACAGCTATAATAAACAAGTGCACTTATTAACAATAATGGATGTTGAAGAAGCGGTTGCTATTTTACAGCACTGTTCAATTACTTATGTACAAGACTTAATAAGTCGTTTAGAAAAAGACGGTTACGACAAACTCGCTCGACACTATGCGCATCAGTTGGGTTTTATTCACTCAGAAGTTGAAACAGCGCAAAGTTATTTAAATACCTCGGCACTGGGGCATGTGCAGCAGCGTATTGGCTGGATCATAGTATTAGCGTTATTAGGTATAGTGTCTGGGTTAATTATTACTCAATACGAAGACACATTAAGCCAGTTAGTATTGTTGGCAGTGTACATGCCGGTTATTGCGGCTGCGGGCGGTAACACAGGCTCACAAGCGGCTACTTTGGTAATACGGGCGTTAGCAACAGGCGAGCTGAAAAAAAGACAATGGTTTGCTGTATTTCTTAAAGAAAGCCAAATTGCAGTGTGTCTTGCGTTAGCGGTGGCGGGCGTAATGGTTATTCGCATCTTATTTTTTAGCGATGTTAAATCTGCCGGTGGGTTCGATTTAAATATAATTGCGATGGCCATCGCAGTGGCATTGTTTATTCAGGTAACTATTTCTACTACGCTAGGGGGGTTATTACCTATTTTAGCGCGGGCACTTAAGCTAGACCCCGCGGTATTAGTGAGCCCTGTATTGGCATCAATTGTTGATATATCGGGGATGTGGATTTACTTTACCGTAGTTAACTATTTTTTAGAAATTGGTTAAATCAAAAATTTTAGGTTTATATGTTTTGCGCTAATCACTTAACACTCAGTAATTAGCGCAAAACTTAGTTTGAATTTATTCTTGCACATTTCCCCCTCTACCAATTACTTTTAACTAAAATTTCTTTAGGTTATTCATCTGCCATCAATTTGATCTATGCTGATATGGATCAATACGGTTTAACGTCCTCTCAAATAAGGATAAATAATGGCTAATATACTTTACCCGGCACCTTTAAAAGTAGGTTCTAAAATTGCGGTGTGTTCGCTTTCAGAAGGGATCGCGGCTAAATATCATGCTCGTTTAGAGAGTGTAATAAACGGTTTAAAACAGCGTGGCTATGAAGTAATTGAGGGGGCGTTTTTACGGCGCAGCGAAGCAACAGCAGAATTAGCTACCAAAGCCCATGCAGAGCAGTTAATGGGCTTTTTAGTTGACGATAGTATTGATGCAATTATGCCTCCCTTTGGTGGCGAACTTGCGATGGAAATACTGCCGCAACTTGATTTTAATGCTATTAAACAGGCTAAACCCAAATGGCTTGTGGGGTTTTCAGATGTGAGTACTGTGGCCTGTGCACTCACTGCTAAATGCCAATGGGCAACGCTGCATTGTGCCAATTTAATGCAATTGCACCCAAACGAAATAAGCCCGTATTGCTTACAAATATTTGAAACCCTAAGTTATGCAGCAAATAGTGAGTTTACACAGGCACCATCAACACATTATCAAAAAGTAGCCCCCGATTATGCACAGCACCCAGAAGCCTTATTTAATTATACCGAGACGACTCAGTGGCAATGCTTAAATTACTTTGATCAGCGTACTATCGAAATGTCGGGGCGTTTATTTGGAGGCTGCCTAGATACCGTGGGTTTATTACTCGATTCACCATTTTTAGACCTGCATGAATTTAAAAAGCACAGCGCGCCCGAAGGGCTAATTTTATACTTAGAAAATTCAGAGTTAACCCCCACTACTGTAGCGCGATTTTTACTGTCGTTAAAACTAGCCGGTATATTTGACGACATTAACGGCATAATTATCGGCCGCAGTGAAATTACACAAGGCAAAAACCCCGAATTTGACTATCGCCACGCATTAAATGTAGCGCTTGGGGGCTGTATGTTTCCGGTTATTATAGATGCAGATATAGGCCATATTGCACCTAACTTAAATTTAATTAACGGTGCTACTTGCACATTAATTGCCGATATAAACGAAGGCAGAGTAATAAAAGCGTCATTAAATACGTCGCTCTCTTAATTGGCTTTGAATAACGTGTCGGTACAGGGGTATAATAAGCTGGCTTTTATAATTCGTTATTTAAGTACATTCTCAGGGCGGGGCGAAATTCCCCACCGGCGGTATGTTTAATTACTATTTTAATTACATTTGTAGTGTTTAAATAAGCCCGCGAGCGCTTTGTTGTTTTATATAATATCAAAGGTCAGCAGATCTGGTGAGATGCCAGAGCCGACGGTTACAGTCCGGATGAAAGAGAATATGGCTTAAATATAGCGTTAATAGTGCGTGGCTTTTGGCTGTGTGCTATTTATGTTTTTTAATTTAAGTTATTGTTGGTACTTATACTTTAATGCTTTTAGAGTTTATTTTATCGATCCTTTCAGTGTCCTGAATCTATTTATTTTTAATCAGGAATATAATGATGATTCAGTCTCTACTTACTCAATTTGGCGAGCCGTTAACGCGCGTCGAAAATGCCATTACCGCACTACAGCAAGGCCAAGGCGTATTGGTTGTTGATGACGAAAACCGTGAAAACGAAGGTGACTTTGTATTTTCAGCCGAGCATTTAACCACCGCCCAAATGGCTGAGATGATCCGCGAAGGCAGCGGCATTGTGTGTTTATGTATGGGGGAGGAGCGCATAAAACAGCTCGACCTACCGCAAATGGTTACTCATAACACCAGTCAAAACAATACCGCTTACACCATAACCATTGAGGCCAAAGAGGGCGTAACTACAGGCGTTTCTGCAGCCGATAGAGTTACAACGATTAAAGCCGCCACAGCCGACAATGCTAAACCTGAGGATTTATCGCGCCCAGGGCATGTATTTGGCTTAAAAGCTAAAACGGGTGGAGTACTGGTACGCCGTGGTCATACCGAAGCATCTGTAGATTTAATGCAACTTGCGGGTTTAAAGCCGTTTGGCGTTATTTGCGAGCTAACTAACCCCGATGGCTCAATGGCGCGTTTACCTGAGGTGAGCGGTTATGCAAATAAGCATAATATGCCAGTGGTATCGATAGAGGATTTAGTGCAGTACATTCAAATTGCACAACAAAAAGTAAGTTAACTGCAATAAAAAACCCCTGTTTAATTTAATTAAACAGGGGTTTAAATTATTAAAAACGGGCGATAAACGCGATTATAAAACCTGAATTACTTGCTCAGCGTCTAAACGCGATTTAGGTAACTTAGCATTATAGTCCTCAGCGCTATCGTGATAGCCCAGCGCTAATGCGACATCACATACGTAACCATCTAATTCTTTCGCAAAAATTTCACCAAGTAACTGCGCATCTACGCCTTCCATTGGGGTAGAGTCAATGCCTAAACGAGCAGCTGCGTGCATGGTATTACCAAGTGCAATGTAAGTTTGCGCTTTAGTCCAAGTTGCATTATTGCCTTGCTCATCGGTATTCATATCTACAAACGCAAACGCGCCAAAAGCTTGTTCACGGTTTTCGCTTTGCGTGCGACCATTTTTAATATCTGTGTCTATAACGTGTGCGTAATCATCACGGGTATAGTTAGTTTTGTGAGCAAAAAGCACAATATGCGATGCTGTTTTTGCGTGCTTTTGATTAAACTGAAACATATTTGCAAAGCTGTCATGAAAACGTTGCTTAGCTTGATCAGACTCAATAACAATAAACTTCCACGGTTGTGAGTTAATTGATGAAGGCGATAAACGCATAGCTTCATAAATTACGTTAAGGTCGTGATCGCTAATACGTTTAGCTGCATCATAATGTTTGGCCGTGTGGCGTTTTTCTAAATCGCTAATAATAGGGTGAGTCATGGTTTTCTCCGGGTAAATTTAACTTTAAAACAATCATACTTAACAGATAAAAATTAACGATTGGTTAGAGTAATAAGTGCTTAGTGCGAATGGCAGCTAATATACGCTTTGCTTTGTGAAAAATAAACAGCATAATAATTGAAACATTATCAAATAAAAATAGATAATATGCAGATAGACGATCTTAAACTTATTTTAAAAGTTGCAGAATTTAGAAGCATTACTTTAGCCGCAGCAAAATGCGATATGCGCACCGCAACCGCGAGTGCTGCCATTAAACGTGTAGAGTTAGCCCTTGGCAGTGAGCTGTTTATAAGAACAACACGCCACTTACGCCTTTCGGCAGCGGGTGAGCGTTACATTCCTCAGTGTGAGCAAGCACTTGCAGTGCTAGAGCAAGCAAAACAAAACCTCAAAGGCGAACATGATGAAATTGAGGGAGAGCTGCGCGTTGCACTGTCATCAGATTTTGGGCGTAATTTAGTGATCCCCTGGATTGATGAGCTTATGGATAATTATCCTAAACTCAGTTTAAGAACGCATATAAGCGACAGTAACGTTGATTTTTATCGTGATTCGGTGGATATAGCGCTACGTTACGGATCTCCGAGCGATACTAATATGTATGGTTTTAAAATTTGTAACGTACCACGGCTCCTTTGCGCCACTCAAGAATACTTAATAGCACATGGTAGCCCCAATCACCCAGACGAATTGAATCGTCATCAGGGCATGTTTTATCAACTACAAGACATTATAAATAACAGCTGGGAATTTACCGACGGGCAAAGTAAGTTTAAAGTTAAAATGCAAGGTAAGCGTGCCTCTAACGATGGCGATTTAGTTAGGCGCTGGTGCGTTGCAGGTAAGGGGCTGGCGGTTAAGTCAGCGCTCGATATAGCAGATGATTTACTGGCCGATAGGGTGGTTACGGTGATGCCAAATTATCAACATGTTAGCGGTGAGTTATGGCTTATTTGCCCAAGCAGACAATCGATTACTCCCGCGGTGCGTTTACTGCGCGATGTGTGCCGTGAAAAATGCTGCACAATTTTAAAACAGTTAATTGCCAAAGGTATTATTGATAAAAGTGTATTGGACTAGCCATTTATTTACGCTTGATAATTTTAAGTGTAGGGTATAAATATAAGGCTTTAGTTTAAGGTGGTAAATATTAAGTCGGGCAGTTAAATTTAAATAAAGGACTTTTAATAAGGTGTGCTTATGGATTATTTAGTTGCAACCGTATTTTTTGCTGTATCAGCTTCGGTCACTCCTGGGCCAAATAACATCATGCTTATGACCTCAGGGGTAAATTTTGGCGTGCGAAAAAGCTTACCTTTACTACGGGGATCTGTATTGGTTTTGCCTTAATGATACTACTGATTGGCTTAGGCTTTGGGCAATTATTTGCGTTGTTCCCTAATTTGCATTTAATTATTAAGTGCTTAGGAACACTGTACTTGCTGTATTTAGCATGGCTTATTGCTAAATCTGGCAGTGTAAACTCAACAAACAGTCAAACCAAGCCGCTTACTTTTATAAAAGGAGCACTATTTCAGTGGGTAAATGGTAAAGCATGGGTTGTAGCCACTGGCGCTATTGCGGCGTTTACAACCGTTGGCGCAGGTTATTACGGACAAAGTTTTACATTAGCGCTGACGTTTTTGTTGGTTGCTTTTCCGTGTGCAGGAGTATGGTTGTTTTTTGGTACATTATTAAAGCAAGTATTAAAGTCTGAACGTTATAGACGCTACTTTAATTATACTATGTCGGCGTTACTGGTTTTATCGGTAGCACCTGTGGTGAAAGAAATTACGCTGCAGGTATTCTCCCAAGGCGTTTAAACAAAACACCCTGAGAGAAAATTTAAACAATAAGAAGTCAATGGGCCTAGGCTCGACCATTTTTAAAAGTCGGGCGCTACTTCAAACTCTAACTGCTGATGATTAATCGGGTGGCAAAACGATAAGTACTCGGCATGTAAATGTAATCTATTGGCTTTTTCACCGTAGTGATCATCACCAACTATGGGCATATTTAAGCCTAACTTGTGCGCGCAATGTACTCTTAGCTGGTGCGTACGGCCCGTTTTAGGGTAAAGGTGCAAGCGGGTAATATTATCTTTTCGCTCTAACACCTGCCAAGTAGTAAGGGATGCTTTACCGTGTTGATAACACACTAATTGGCGCGGTTTGTCATCAAAATCTAAGCGCAGAGGTAAATCAATTGTGCCACTATTTTCAACTACATTTCCGGCAACTAAAGCAACGTAACGTTTTTCTATGGTACGCTCTATAAACTGTTTTTGCAGGGCTTTATGCGCTCTTTTATTGAGTGCAATAATTAATAACCCTGACGTTGACATATCTAAGCGATGCACAATGAGCGGGCCGGTAGCGTGTGGAAATTGTGTTTTAATGCGCAAATAAACCGAGTCTTCAATATTAACCCCAGGAACGGACAAAAATTCAGCAGGTTTATTGATCACTAATATATCGTGATCTTGGTAAATAATAGTTAAATCTTTACCAATAGCAGGGTTGATCAATAATGGATTTTCTTCTACATGTAAGCCTTTGAGCATATGCCCTAAAATGGGTTGGCATTTACTATAACAAGACGGGTAGTAATGTTTATGATGCCTAATAGCTGATTTAGGCGCAGCGCCCCACCAAAATTCTGCCAAAGCTAAAGGTTTTAAATTATGTTGATACGCATATTGCAATAACTTAGGCGCGGCGCAATCTCCTGCGCCTGCTGGTGGCGTATGCTCAGGCAAGGGTGCAAAAATAGCGTTTAGATCTTTAGTTTCGTTATTAGCATTTAAAAATTGGTATTGCGCAAACAGCTTTTTTTGTAAGCTTTTAGAAAGTGTTTTACGACGTTTTTTTAAGTGTGCAATTTCATCAGTAATATTATTTAGAGCTTGCTGCAGGGTGTCGAGTTTACTTTGCCATTGCTGCTTTAGTGCTTGCAGTTGCTTTTTTTCGACAATACTTTGCCCAGCTAACTGAATTTTTAGCTGCTCAAAGTCAGTTGGGGATAACTGAGTGCTTGCATCAGTGCGTTGTTGTTTACGCATTCGGCGGCTAACTTGCATTACCGCTTGCTGCGCTTCTAACTGCTGCTGATAAGTGGCATTGGCTTGGTTAAATGCGTTATTAAGAGTGCTAAATTGCTCACTATTTTCTAGCTGCTCAATTTGGGCGTTAATATTATTAATAATGCTGCTTTGTGCTAAATACTCAGCATCGTGTAGCTGCATATCGGCCACGGCAGGTACAAAGTTAATTTTACTGCTTACGCTCTCAAGTTGCCCCGAGTAAGCGGCTAAATAACCAAGCTGTTGCTGATTATTTTGCACCACTAGTACGCCAAACATTTTACCCGACTCTTCATTATTAGCTGGGTTTGCCAAGTACTCTAACTGTGTTTCGAGCTGTTGTTGCAACTGCTCGGTTGCTGCTACAGCAATTGCTTTAGGCTCATAGTAAAAAGGAAAAGTAAATTTATCTGGTAGCGCCATGTGATTTACAGGCGCTGAAAATGGCGTAAAGCAAGTAGCAATATTTGGCATGGGCAATATAATAATGAAGTTTTTAACAAGATAATTAGCCAATATAATAACATAGTCGCTGCTATGTCACTAAGTGTGTTGTGTTATTAGTATGTGCCTTAATTGTTTGATGTAACGGGTTGCTGCAAAGCTTTAATTAAATGAGTAGCGCCATTATTTATCGTAATTCGTGTTAAAATATTAGCCCGTTAAAAAATCAATGTTTTAGTGAGCTAGGCTGGGCTTTAATTTTACAAAACGCTAAGCGTTAATATCGTGTGTGTAGCATCAACTAGATTACTAATAAGCAAATGCATTTAAACAGAGGTTATTATGAAAACACAGCCTATGGCGTGTCGGTTAGGCTGTGGGGCATGTTGTATTGCGCCAAGTATTAGCTCGCCCATTCCAGGAATGCCAAACGGTAAAAAGGCCGGAGAGCGTTGTATTCAGCTAGATGAGCGTAATTTATGTAAGTTATTTGGCGACGCTAGTCGGCCAAAAGTGTGCAGCGATTTTAGCGCCACACTGGATGTATGCGGTACAACTAACGCGCAGGCTTTAGCGCTTATTACTGAGCTTGAAGAGTTGACTTAATCCTCGTTTTTAATACACACATATTTACATTTATTTATAAATAAGTGTTTTAAATACTTGAATGCAAAAATTGAAAGCCGCGCTTTTCGCATCAGCAAGCTCAACGCTTACAATTAAAGTACAGGTTTGTGGCTGTTTTTGTAGATGCGAAGCTTGCTTGCGTGACGGGCAAAGCCTGTAAAGTGATTTACTTACAAAGAGGTTAAGAGACGCTGCGCTTTTAGAGAAAGAGATAGACCCGAAATAAGTCCTTATTATTCGAATTTAGGATTATATATTTACTCCCATTATCTGCTCTTTGTACAATAGTGTTTTACTTTAAATAATTGAACTGTGCTTTTCACGTGAGCAAGCCTATCATCTACAACCACCTGGTAAATAATAAGCTTGCTTGTGTAGTGCGCTACCAACTATACGTTGCGCTTAGCGTATATTGCTCGCCCCGTCCAGGAGTGCCCGGGATCTCTTGAAACGATTCATTCCACAGGTTATCTGCGGCCAATGTAATAAATAAGTTTTTAATCTGCGGCGGCATTATTTTTAAGGTTAAATGAGTAAATAACGCATCATCATCGCCACTGCGCAGCGTATTTTCATGTTGTTTGCGCCATTCGTTATCTATACGAAACTCTAAAATATCTGTTGGGTTCCAAATAGCCGCAAGGGTTAGCCTGTGGTCTGGGTAGTTTAATGCGTAAAAGCTGGCATCTATATCGGCTGCGCCATAATTCTCTGATTTTTTTAAAAAGCTATAACTGGCAATAATTTCTGCGTTATCAAAATGCTTAGTTGCAAGAAACTCAACCCCCGAGGTATTAATATCTACCGGATTGGCAAAGCGGGCAGAAGTGGCATCAAAACTATAAGTCCAATCGGTTAAGTTATCATCTTGGCGATAAAAAACAGCAGAGTTAAAGCGCCAACTTTGTCGTTCTAATAATAAGCCCAGCTCGAGGTTTTTAGTACTTTCGCGCTCAAGGTTATAGTTACTTCTAAACAAACCGCCAGTGTCACTGCCGCCAATTGCGGTATAGCCTGCTACTTGGCTTGCCTGTGCATACGATAAATAAACAGTGCGCTCAGTGCCGTCGCTATTTTGTGTATTTAAAGTTATATCACCAATAAGTGAAATTTCAGAATCGTCACGATTGGTATCGTCAAAAGCCGCACCAAGGCGAATAGTAAGGTGTTGATCGCTCTCAAGTGCCATTTGGTACTCTGGCAGCACACTTACTTTATAATAATTACGTGAGGTAAAATTATTTTCAAGCGTGGTCGATTCAATCGAATCATTAATAAATTGCGCAGAATAATTGAGAGCAAAAGACGTGCTGTGCGCATGGCGCCCTGAAAGTGCTAGTGATTTAACGTCGGTTTGATGAAACGCTTCGAACGACATTGGGTTTTCACGAGAATACACATAGTGATCCTCGTGTTTACGATAATATGTAGATACTTCAAACGAGCTCTCGGCGCTATAGTTTTGCTTATGGTTGAGCATAAATAGCTGAGTTTTAAGATCTTCAGTTTCGTTAACCCCAAAAGGAGTATACAAATTTGGCCAACCAAAAAACTTTTCTTGAGAGCCAAAAAACAGATCGGTTTGTGAGTCTGGCCCCACTAATTGAACACGGCTTGAGGCGCGGGTAAAGTCATGATCGCCATAATCAATAGAGCCATCACTTTGTGAGTGAGAAAACTCGCCTTCCACACCCAGCTGCCAATCGGTAATACCATCTAATGGTATATTCACGCCCGCATGCAGGCTTTGTAAATTAAAATCATTGCTACCAACCCCAAGTGATACGCTACCACCTGTACTAATTGGCTTCCAAGCAAACGATACTGTACCAACTGAACTGTTAACGCCATAAAGTGCATTATCTGCTGCGGTGAATATAGCTGGGCCGCGCAGCATTTGCGGCGCTATAGGAATTTCGGCAAAATAATGTCCCGACTGCGGATCGAACAAAGTGGCGCTGCCAACCCTAAAACCAGTATTTTCGAAAATACCACCACGAATGGTTACATCTGCTTGTGCTTCGGCCATATTACGCGATTGCACATCAACACGCGGATCATACTCTAAATTAGAAACCGGTGAGTCGAAAGTGCCCACGGGTTCTTTATTTGCAGTAGGGGAGGCTTCAACCGTTATTTGCTCTATTGCAGTGGCATTTTTAGTTTGCACTTCAGCGTAGGCAAAGTCAGTAACACTGCATAGCAATGTAGGTAATAATACGGGTAATATAAGGCGCGGGGCACGATTCATGTTTTTCTCATTTTTGTATATGTAATTGTGCTAACAATTAAATCCGAAACACCCTGTTAAGGCGTGATAAAGTAGTCAAATAATTGTAATTTGGCTTGGTATTGTATATTAATCTTAAAAAATTGCATTTGATAATCATTCGTAAAGTAGGGTAATTGATTTTATGAGCACAGTACAAACAAACGAAAATTCGCATCTAGAAAGTATTTACTTTGCCGGAGGCTGCCTTTGGGGTGTACAAGAGTTTATTAAGTACTTACCCGGCGTTGTTACCACTGAGGCTGGGCGAGCTAATGGCACAAATAATAATACACAAGGTGAATACGACGGTTATGCCGAGTGCGTGAAAGTAACCTTTGATATAACAGCCGTGACACTCTATAAACTGATTGAATACTTTTTTGAGATTATTGACCCTTACAGTGTTAATAAGCAGGGTAACGATGTTGGTTTAAAATACCGTAGTGCTATTTATAGTAAACAGCAATGTCACTTAACAATTGCAAACGACTATATAAATCAACGCGCTGATGCAGATAAAATAGTGGTACAAGTTCAGTTGCTAACCAATTATGTTCCCAGCGATGCAGAGCACCAAGACCGGTTAACTAATTTTCCCGATGACTATTGTCATATCCCACCTGAGTTATTACATAAATATAAATCGAAATAAAGTTAAAGTCTGCTATATCAATTATGCTAAGAGCAACTGTTTCTCTCATCAGTAAGCTCTGTGGCTATAGTAAAACTTTAATAAAAAACATTCAGCCACAAAAAAGCTCACAAATTGTGAGCTTTTTATGTGCTTTAAAACCTGCCGCTACTTTTGTGGCGGGAAGTTATTTAAAATTTTAGCGACTGTTTTTCTAACCGACAGTTCACGTTGCTCAGGAGATTGGTTTTTCTTTAATCGACCATCTTCAGCGCCGCGCCATACTAACTGGTTTGATTCACGGTCAATAATATCAATAACTAAAGTACCTACTTCGTATTCACGAGCAGATATATCGTTTTGATACCCTAAACCCCACGAGCTCCAACGAGCGCCGTAGCCAATATTAAAAGAACTTACGTCTAGCTCTTTATCTACCGATGCATGGTAGTTTACCAGCACGTCTGCTTGAGCAGGATCGGCTAAGCTCATGCCCATTTTTTGATTAAGCTCACTGCTTATTGCGCTGCGTACACGTTTTTCCATTAACGCATTAATTTGATAATTATTGGTGTCTTTTGTTAAATCTGCATTTTCTACCCACGCAAACGTTTTATAGTTAGCAAAGTTTGCTGACTTGTCGTAATCCCAATCTGCGGTTTGCGTACAAGCAGTTAAAAACGCAAGTGCGGCTACAATAAAAATATTTTTCATACAGTTTACTCCTAATCTTTTTTATAAAATAACACACATTGTTAGGCAGTGTGATATTTAAGCGCTTAACAACAGTTTAGCTGTTATAGCTGAACCATTGATTAATTACTTAATGTTCAACTTCTATCCAGTCTTTTTCGTCTACCCAGTTTTGTGCACCGTCTTTAACTGAGCGAATTGGCACAATATAATCGCAGCTTGTTTGCGGTTTAACTGAGGCAAATATAGGGACGAAGCCAAAGCTAAGCGCGGTTTCAATAATTGCCTTTTGATTTTGCGGATCAATGTCGGCGGCTTCATCTATGTATATAGGTATACGGTATAAATTTTGTTCTTGTGAGCTTAACAAATAGCGAATAAACAACATACCACATAATAACTTAATAGTTATGCGCGTACCGTTTGAACCCGCCGAGTCTATTTTGTCAAAGTGTTCGGTATCGCCTGCGCGATTGACTACTTCAAAACGAATATCAAATAAATCGGTGAGGGTAAGGCCAGCTTTGTCGGAGGCGAGCTTAATTAAATGATCTTTCGCCTCGTTTACTGCGCTTTCGCTATACGGTTCTTGGCTGAGTAAATCCAGCGTGTCCCCTTGCTCAAACTGATGCGAGGTACTAATTATAGTATCTATACTATCAACTAACATTTTGCGCGGTATTACATTAATTTTAAATGCTTGCAGGTTCGAAATACGATGCTGGCTAATGCCTTTATTAAAGCTGTTCATTTCGCGGCGCAGGCGGTCTAAATCTTCGCGTAGGCCTTTAATGGTTGCGGCTACTTCTGTTAGGGCCACACGGCCTTGACGCTCAACGGCATCGCGTTCGTTATCAATGTTATGAAACGCACTAATGAGTTTTTGATACTTACTAAACTCATCGTTTTCGTTATCAAACTTGGTAATACCGGCATTATAAATATGCAAATAGGTATTGCGTACGTTTATCTCAAAGTTACGCAGCTCTTGGCAGTCTTTATTAAAGTGGTGCACTAGGTCGCTTAAATTATCAAAGTCTATTGTTACCTCTATCATGTAAGGGGTAACTTTGCCGCTGTATAAATCAAGCGTGTGATCAATTCGTTCGCTTTTCACTTGGCGCAGACGATCTGATTGGCGATTAATTTGCGCCTGTTTTGATTTAATAATTGAGCGTCTGTCGCTAATTGAGCCGCTATTTTTTTGAATGTCTTGTAGGTAGTCGTCAACCTGATCGCGCTCAGCTAACAACTGCTCTTTTAGCATGGTTTGTGCTTCAGCCGATTGCAGCATAGTGTCAAACTGCTCTAAACGTTTAAGGGCGGCCTCGGCGCTCATTAGTTCATCGTACAAGGTGTCTTTTTCTTTTTGCTTATCGGCCACATTTGCAGCTACATCTCGCTGTTGCTTAAACTCTTTTAAAGCATGCTCAAGGGCACTTAATTGAGCGGTTAGCTGCTCTTTATTTTCGCCGCTTTGCATTTGTACAGGGGAGAGCTTTTTAAGCTTAATACTCGCGCCAGGTAAGCTAAGCACGCCGCCTTTTACGTTTTCGCTTAAGTGCGATAAAAACGCACTAAATGCGTCTTCGTCATCAATGCTTATGTCGCCATTGCTGGTGGTTGCAAACGAGAGCATGTCGGGGTTTAAAATGCGCGAAATTTCTTCCACTTCTTTTAACGACAGCTCTTCGCGCATGCGGGTAAATAAATTAAACTCCAAGTTTTTAAGTTGTAGCTTTAAGCTCTTAATTTGTTTTTGGGTTTCGCTAATACGGTAGTCAAGTGTATGCAGGCTTTGCCCTTGTGCGCTGGTAATAGAGTGTGAAAGCGACTCGTAGTCTTGCTTTAACTGGGTAAGGCTCGTTTTAAGCGTGGCTTTGTTAACCAGTTCAAATTCGTTTTTAAGTGCGTTAAAATCTAAAAACCATTGCTCTATTTGCGTTTGCCTGCGCTCTATATCGCGCGACTGTTGTACGTACAAACTTTGCTTTTGTTCAAACTCGTGTTTTTCGTGTTCTATGTTTTCAAGTGCTATTGCTAGCTCTTCTAGTTGCGACTCTTGGTAGTTGTCAAAATCAATCAGTGCTTGGTCAATTTTTGGCGCATAAGCCGCTAATTTACCTTTTAGAACGGTTTGGTTCTCTAGCATCGACTCAAGCGCCGCTATGGGCTCTTGCATCGATTCAAGGGCGTGCAATTCACGTTTACTACGGTTTACTTTATCGAACGAGCGACGCCACACTTCATAAAAGTCGACCTTAGAGTTAGACATGTGGCGCTCAAATACACGTAGCATAAAGCGTTTTACATCGGCGGCACCGAGTTTATGTAAGTTAAGAATACGGCGAAATATTTCTTTATAAATAGTCGAATCTTGAACGTTATTAAGCGGGATCATTTTTAAGTTGATCTCGTCGTCAAACGGGGTTGCGCCGCCGGTGAGTAGGGCGTTTAGTTCTTGCGCTTTTAACTCTATGGGGTTGTAACCAAGCTGTTTTAAATGGCTGAACAGCTTAGTGTATTTAATAATGGTTTTACCTTGGGTGTACTGCTCTAAATCAAGCTTGCCTTGGTAGCAAAAATATTGATGCGCATAACCGGCAATTTTCCCCAAACCCGCTACACCAATCACTACTGAGCCATGGGGCAAATTTGCTTCAAGCAAAATGTAGGATTGATCTGACGAAAAATAAAACTTTCGGGTTTCGTCTAAATCGTGGCCATCCCATTCGGTTAGGCGTAAATCGTTAATAAGCGGAAATTGCAGGGCATTTATTACTGAGCTTTTACCCGTATTGTTGGGCGCGCAAATAGAGCTGCTTTTATCCAGCGGGATCACACACTTTGCGTAACCTGCGGTATTGAGTAGGGCGAGTTTACTTAGTCCGTATAAATTTTTCATTGCTCGTCCTCTGTTAGGTAGGTTTCTTCGTTTACTTCCATTAAGGCATCTATATAGCGATGGATAGGGGCTTGTAGCATAAAGCCTGCTTCTACTTCGCGTGCCAAACCTAAGCGTACCATGCGCAGGTACACGTCTTTGCGCAGATCTGAACCCGAAAATATCTCTAGTTGATCAAACAAGTGTTTGTTAATTTGCACTAAGGTTTGCATTAACTCTAAATCGTTTACTTCGTCGAACAAGGCGCGCATTGGGTCTTTGCCGGTGTTGGCGTAGTGCTCAATTAAAATATAAATAGTGAGCGCAATAGCACGGGATATTTTGCCCATATTGGGTGTACTTTCGTCGCTGCTAAAGTAATAAAAGCCACGGCTGTCGTGTTTTAGCTCATTACCTAGGGCGCTAAATAGCGCGCTGTACGCGTCTATGTTTTGATCCAGCTCTTGCCACATTAGGTTGTCTTGTTCGCAAATATGATAACCCGCCACTAATTTTTTATTAATTGCTTGTAAGTGGGTAAGCTCGTTTAAGTTTATTTGTGTCATGGTGATTACTCATCTGCCTTACTAGGTGTTTGCGGCTGTGAATTATAGGGATAAAGAGAAAAATACTGACCGGCAATTTTAAAGCGCGCTTTTTCATCGCTTTGGCTTTTTTCAAGCTCGTTGTCACTCACTAATTTTTGATACAAAAACAGCATTTCTTCGGCATCTAAATCGGGGTAACTTTCGTCTAAAAATTGCAGCAATGGTTGCGGCTTTTTACGTTTTGTATTGAAGCGTTTTGCAAAGCTGCTTTTAACATCGTTGTAATCGGGAATATTTGGCGTTTGAAAAGGCGGTACATCTTGCTGATCAGGCAATTGATATTCTTGATGCTCAAACTCAACCAAACTTGCCATATAGGCAACTATATGGCGTTGTTGCCCCAGCGAGTAACGCTGTGCGTCGCTCACAAAATGCGGTTGCACCGCAGTTAGCATGTTGTCTACGCCATTTTTACGCACTAACCCAAGCACTTTTGCAGCTTGGCGGGTAATTAAGTTATTACGGCGTAGTTCTTCACGCAGTGGCATAAGCATGTCGGCACTTTTACGCAGGCTTTCGCGGCCGATTAAATGCATTTCGAGAATACGGGTACGTAATTGCTCTAGCATGCGTTTGTCGGTATATGCTTTACCCGATTGCTCAATACGCTCTATTTGTGTACTAATTTGCTGCTCTATAAGGTTAAAGCAGGCATGAAAATCGCCTCGAATATCAACCATTTCTAGCATTGGCTCTATGTATTCGTCAAACGCTTCTATTACCGCTTTATAACGCTTTTGCAGCGATTGCACCGCGTTATTAGATTTAGCTTGCTCAACAATATTTAAAATGGCGTTTTCGTTGTGTGCGTACAGTTTCATTATTTTGCGCACCCGATCATCCATAATACGGCTAAAACGGCGTAAGTCGTCAAAGTCTTCCACTTCGCCCGCGTTAGCTAAGCGATCGCCAAGGCGGGCTAAATCCTCTACTAATACGCTAATTTCTTGTGCTAAACCTAAATGTTCTTCTTGCAGTAAAAATGTAGCAAAGTCGGCAATGGCACGGTTTATTTCAAGCTGCGAAGATTTCGCTAAAGGAATTATAATATCTTGATTTAACAAGCGATTAGTTTCTTTATAAATACGCTCGTTATGCCATGTAGGTTGTTTTTGTTTAATGGCATTTTGCAAATCTTTAATACTAAAGTCTGCCATTTTAAAACGTTTAAATAATAGCTCTAGCACCCCCCAATGTTCGCTAAGGGTATTTAATAGCTTTTTAGCTGGGATCATAAGGCGTTTATACATCCTAGTATGTTGTTAAATAAGTAGCTAAATAAGCTAGTTATTCGTAATTTTAATAGCGCTGATAGCTATATGGTATTCGTTTTTACAACGATTTAATAATAGTTTTTACCAGGTCATAGTGATAACATCCGCACCGAAAATAGGCACACGAAATGTGCGGCTCTATTTTCTTCATAGGTTCAATTTTTACATTATTCCAAAGGTTGTTCAATTATCATGGTTTCCTCTATTATCCTGACTTTAATAGCGATTGCATTTTTGCTGATCGTTATTGAGGATATAATCCACGTAAACAAAGCTAAAACGACACTTTTTTTTGGTACGCTCTGCTGGATTATCTCTTTTATCTTCCCTATTAATGGGCAAAGCCCTGATACGATTCAATCACTCCTTAATCATAATATTTTAGAAATTGCCTCCTTATGGTTGTTTTTAATGGCGGCAATGACCTTTGTTGCCTATTTAAACTCAAAAGGGTTTATCGAAAATATTGTTAACCGGATTATGCCAAAACGAATTAGCGAACGTAAGTTAATGTTTTTGGTTGGTGTTTTTGCATTTATATTCTCTTCTATTTCCGATAACGTAACCGCTACGCTTATATCTTTAGCGGTGGTTTTATCATTAAAACTTGAAGCCAAAAAGCTAATTAGATACGCCACGCTGATTATCTTTGCGGTTAACTCCGGTGGTGTGTCGTTAATTACCGGCGATGTAACCACGTTAATGATATTTTTAGATGGCAAAGTAACTATTAGCAATTTGTTATTGTTAATTGGGCCAGCATTTGTAAGTGTGATGCTGTTAGCAGCACTATTATCAATAGGCTTAAATGGCCAGCTCGACTTTACTAAAACGAAGCAAAAACGCATTGAAAAAACCGATATTACAATTGCAGTTATCTTCTTATCTACGGTTATTGCTACCTTAACACTGAGTGTTTTATACAGTGTACCGCCATTGCTTACCTTTTTGTTTGGTTTGTCTATGATGTTTTTAGTAGCGCAATTTTTAATGCGCAAAAAAGACATAAACAAAGACATGATAGATTTCATTCGTGAAATAGAATACGACACCTTGTTGTTTTTTGTAGGTGTATTATTACTGGTAGGAGCGCTAAAAGAAGTTGGTATGTTAAGCCACTTTAGCGACCTGTACACAATAATGGCACCTGAATACGCAAACTATTTAATGGGTATATTGTCGGCAGGCGTTGATAACGTACCACTTACAGCCGCGTTATTAAAAGCAGATATAGTAATGACACAACAGCATTGGCTGTCGTTTACCTATGCCACAGGCGTAGGGGGCTCTATGTTAATTATAGGCTCAGCGGCGGGTATTATTGCCATGAGTAAAGTTAAAGAACTGACCTTTATGAACTACTTACGTTTGTCGTTTTATTTATTAATTTGTTACACCGTAGGCTATACCGGCTCCTATTTTATGGCTGGTTTTGTTTAATATTAGTTATTAAAGTGCTTGACAGCTAGATGTCTAAACGATAACTTTCAAAGCCCCAGTAAAGTATTGAGCTTTTCAATATATTGCTGGGGTTTTGTTTTATTAGTGATTGCTGAAATAGCCATTAATACAACATTCAGAAGAGGTGCGATACTTAGGTATTTAATGTGAGGTGACGAACGCCGTTGAGCATTAAAGAGGGAAGTACTCGCCGAGAAAAATAACACGTCGTCGTCGTTATTTTTCGGTTTATGGGGCTGAATCCTCAAAACTGTCACCAATATAGGTGGAGAGCTTCTGGCAGTGAATTTTCTTACCTTATATTTGCTGCCAAGTTCTTCTTGTTTTATTACGGTTTGGATGCCGTGAAAGGAGACGAAATGACAACCCAATCAGTGCCACATGTAGTATTAGGCAACAAATCAAATTATACCGTTGCTAAATTTGGCGGCACCAGCGTAGCTAACTTTGCAGCTATGGATCACAGTAGTAAAATAATAGTAGCAGATAAAAGCGTGCGTATTGTTGCACTAAGCGCCAGCGCAGGAGTCACTAATCATTTAGTTGAGCTGTGTAATAGCAGCCTTAGCGAAGATGAGCGCCAAGCGCATATTAACGGTGTGCTAGCGATTCAGCAGGCTATTTTAGCTGAATTGAGTTTAGATACCGATTTAGAGCAGGGCTTTGCCCAGACGTTAGCGGCATTTGAAAAACTAGCCAGCCAAACGTTACAAACAAAAGCGCTACATGACGAGCTATTAAGTTTTGGCGAGCGATTATCAACTTATTTATTTACCCAAGTGCTGCGCTCAAAAGGTTTAAATGCAATACGCTTTGACGTGCGCCAAGTGCTTAAAACCGACAGTCAATTTGGTAAAGCAACTCCTAATGTTGCAGCTACTGCACAAGCAGCAAGCGCATTACTTATTCCGCTGTTAGACGATCAAGTAATTGTTACACAGGGCTTTATTGGCAGCGACGAGCACGGCCAAACGACCACTTTAGGGCGCGGTGGATCAGACTACAGCGCGGCATTATTGGCCGAGGCTATTCATGCCAAAAGTGTACATATTTGGACTGACGTAGTGGGTATTTTTAGTACCGATCCGCGTTTATGCGTAAAAGCCACGCCTATTGCACGCCTCAGTTTTGATGAAGCTGCCGAAATGGCTACCTTTGGTGCAAAAGTATTGCATCCGGCAACTATTTTACCCGCCAGCCGCAGCCATATTAATGTGTTTGTAGGGTCGAGCCGTGAACCTGAGCGTGGTGGTACTTGGATTGAGCGTGAAAAGTCGCAACTGCCAGGAATTCGCGCAGTAACACAACGTAAAAACCAAATATTACTTACACTTAAAAGCCCAGAAATGCTATTAGCTAGTGGCTTTTTAGCACGAGTATTTACTATTTTAAGTGAGTTTAATATTTCGGTAGATTTAGTGACCACCTCTGAAATTAGCGTAGCAATAACGCTTGATAACGCGCCTAATGCATCGCGCCCAGAGCTTGATCAGGGGTGTTTAGATAAACTTGCTGAGTTTTGCCATGTATCGGTAGAAAATAACTTAACTTTAGTGGCGCTTATTGGCTCAGAAATACAGTTACGCCAGCATGAAATGAACTTAATGCAGGTATTAAGTGACTTTAATATACGGCTAATTTGCCACGGTGCAAGTAAGCATAACTTGTGCTTTTTGGTCGAGCAAGGCGAATCCGACAACGTAGTGCAAGCTATTCATAGCCGACTATTAGAGAGCGATTGCGCGGCCTAATACAGCTAAATTAATAAGAGAGCACTGCCAGTCAGTGCTTTTTTCACTCACTACACTTATATCAAACTTACCCACCACAGCACTGCTGGCATTAAGCTGCGCGCAAGTTAATTCAGTAAACACATTAGGGCTTAGCAACTTGGCAATAGGGCGGCTGGTGGCTTTAGCGAGCGCTTCTTTTAAGGTCCAAATTCTAAAAAAGTGTTTAGCTTGATCCTCTGCATTGGCAGGCTTGGTGATCAGCGCAATTTCATCGGTATGATAAAAATGCTTTGCGAGCTTTTCAAATGGGCGCTTTGTGCTTATTTTTTCAATATCGAAACCAAACTGGGCTTTTGTAGGGTTAAGTGCAGCGCCAACAAAACCATTAGAATGCGATATACAGGTATTAATAACGGTGTGGCTGTTATTAATGTGTAGCGCTAATTTACTTGTTTGTAGGTTAAACTCTGAACTTATATTACACGGCTTAATGCCCGCCATATTAGGGTGCGAGGTTATAACTAAATACTTAAGTAATAATCGCGTGGCTAAATATTCTTGCTTGGCCGATACGCTTTTACGGCGGTTTATTATTTGCAGCTCAAAAGGGCTTAAATAATCAGGAAAATTATATTGGCTTATATCGAGCGTTTTAGCGTCAAACAATAAAATAGGGCTTTTATTGTTACTAAAAGGCTGATTAATTTGCAGGGTGTTTTTAAAGTAAAGTGAACTCATAAACGCTCAAAATAATAATAAAATTTAATACCGATTACCTGCTTGTATGCATAAGCTGAACATATAGTGAGCGGTTGTTAGTTGTTGTGCGCGCTAGGTACATTTTTATTACTAAGGCGCGATGAAATATGGTTTAATTCACAACAGCTAAAATAATAACAGATTTGTAGGTGTATGACACAAGTGCGTGATGGTTTTCAAAGTCGACTTGGTTTTGTATTGGCCGCCGCTGGCGCAGCGGTAGGTTTAGGTAATATATGGGGTTTTCCTACGCAGGCTGCTAATCATGGTGGCGGTGCTTTTTTACTGGTTTACTTTATTGTTATATTTTTACTTGCTTTGCCGGCTTTATATACCGAGCTGTATTTAGGGTATTACGCCCAAGCTAATCCGGTAAAAGCACTTAGGCAAGCATGGCAAAATAAAGCCCCTAAAGTAGGCGCGGCTGCAGGTTATATTGGCCTTGGCGGCGCTATTGTAATGCTTAGCTTTTATTCAATAGTGGCGGGGTGGATGCTGTCGTATGCTATTGAACCCGTAACTACATTTTTAGGCTTTAGCGGCGCTAGCGAATTTTTACACAGCGACTCTGCGCTGCGTAATTTTGTGTTTACCCCACTTATGCTTATTTTAACCGCGAGTATTATTTTAAAAGGGGTTAAATCGGGTATTGAAACCTGGTCACGGCGTTTAATGCCGGTGCTACTAGTATTGCTAATTGGTTTAATTATTTATATTGCAACGCTAGATGGTGCAAGTGATGGCTTTGCAGCGTATTTAATACCTGATTTTAGCCAAATACTCGACCCTAACTTAATTATTGCAGCTATGGGGCAAGCCTTTTTCTCCTTATCGCTAGGTGTGGGCTGTATGATGATTTACGGCTCGTATTTAAAACCCGGTGCTAACTTACCAAAACTGACTGCCAGCGTAGCACTACTCGATACCAGTGTGGCCTTTTTAGCTGGTTTACTCATTGTGCCTGCTATTTATGTGGCGCAGCACAACGGCGTAGAAGTGTTTAGTAACGGTAAATTAATTGGCGAAGGGCAGCTTATTTTTGCCATTTTACCAGCGTTATTCAGCACCATGGGCGATATTGGCTTATTGGTTGGTTTATTGTTTTTTGTATTAATGTCGATAGCCTCGGTTACTTCTACTATATCAACCACCGAAATTCCGGTGGCGTTTTTAGTCGAAAACCACGGCGTTGATCGCACTAAAGCTACGTGGCTGGTTAGTGGCGTAGTGCTAGTGTTTGCCAGCTTAATAATACTTAATTTTGATTGGTTATTTGGCTTGGTTATTATGGTATTTACCCAGTACCAATTACCGTTAATGGGGCTGTTTTACTTTGTTACAGTGGGCTGGTTATGGCAGCGCGGTAACAAATTACACCAAGCAACTAGCGGCGCGCATTACTGGTTTGCTCAGTACATACGTTTTGTTTGCCCAATATTAATGACCTTGGTATTTGCCAATGTGGCATTTAGTAGTTAAGCATTACTGCACGTTATAAATAAAACGGGAGCTTTTGCTCTCGTTTTGCTTTGTTATTTAGCTGTTAGCAATAACTGATTTTCAATTGCCTGCTTTAATGTTTCTGGCTTGGTGCGCGGCGCATAACGAGAAACAAGTTGGCCTTGCGAATTAATTAAAAATTTAGTGAAGTTCCACTTTATTACTCGTCCTTGCGAAATGCCTCTGGTGTGCAGCTTTAAGTAATTAAATAAGGGGTGAGCTTCTGGGCCGTTTACCATTACTTTGGCTAATATTTCAAATGTAGTATTAAATTGCGCTTGATAAAAGCTGTTAATGGCTAAATTATCAAGCGGCTCCTTTTGGCCAAATTGATTGCACGGAAACGCTAAAATGGTAAATCCACTGTTTTTATACTGCTGATACAGCTTTTCTAAAGCGGTTAACTGCGCCGAAAAATGACATTCACTGGCAATATTTACAATAAGTAGCGTTTTGCCTTTTAACTGCTTAAAAGAAAAAAGCGCCTTGTTACAGCATTCTGCATTAAATTGATAAATACTATCCATAGATCACCTACTTAAATTCCTATTAAATAAACTTTATAAAGACTTCATTCGCTTTTTTATCAACCGATTGACATAATCAGGCATGGTTTTTAAGTTATCAGTTTAATAGGTCATTTTTATGTCAATGAAAGTAGCATTTATAGGTTTAGGCGTAATGGGTTACCCAATGGCGGGGCATTTAGCAAAAGCAGGGCACAGTGTGTGCGTTTATAACCGTACTCAAGCTAAAGCTCAAAAATGGGCTAATGAATTTAGCGGCAGCTTTGCAGCCACTCCACGCGAAGCTGTAAACGATGCCGACATTGTATTTATGTGTGTGGGTAACGACGACGATTTACGCTCGGTAGTATATGGCGCAAATGGGGTGTTAGCCGGTATTAAAGCGGGCAGTATTTTGGTCGATCATACTACTACTTCAGCAACTGTGGCACGCGAAGTGGCAGCAAAAGCAGCGTTATTAAAAGTCGACTTTATTGACGCGCCAGTATCGGGTGGCCAAGCTGGCGCCGAAAATGGCGTGCTTACAGTAATGGCTGGTGGCAGCGAAGCTGTATTTGCCAAAGTGCAGCCTGTTATGACGGCATTTAGTCGTTTTAGCCAATTGTTAGGTGGCGTAGGCTCAGGGCAATTATGTAAAATGGTTAATCAAATTTGTATTGCGGGTGCAGTACAGGGCTTAGCCGAAGGCTTACATTTTGCAAAACAAGCAGGGCTTGATGGTGAAAAAGTAATAGAAACTATTTCTAAAGGCGCAGCCGGTTCGTGGCAAATGGAAAACCGTTACAAAACCATGTGGGCAGGGGAATACGACTTTGGTTTTGCAGTTGATTGGATGCGTAAAGACTTAGGCATAGCGCTTAATGAGGCTAAAAATAACGGCGCAACGCTAGCAATGACAGCCACAGTAGATGGGTACTACGCCGACGTGCAAGCATTAGGCGGTGGCCGCTACGATACATCAAGCTTACTTGCACGCATTGAAGCACAGCATAAAAAATAACGTTTACCTTGAGTATATCGTTGTAGACGCCAAGCTTGCGTGATGTGCAAAGCCCGTAAAGTGATTTATTCACCAAGAGGTTAAGAGGCGCTGCGCTTTTAGAGAAAGTGATAGATCTAAAAAGATCATTGTTGGTTTTATGTCTTCTCATTTACTTAAAACAAAAAACGCGACGCTTTAGTTATAAAGCGTCGCGTTTTTGTATGCCTTGTACCAATAAACTTAAAGCAAGCTACATGCTTTGTGCGTAGTTATATAAGGCTTTTAAAATGGTTAGGTTTTTTTCACTGTCGTCGTGCTCATGGGCTAAATTTTCAAGTGTGATCATAAAGTCTTGAGCGTTAATTGAGGGTTGATCTTCCCCGTGCATTAACTTGTTTTGACAATACTGACGCCATTGATCCAGCTCTTGCTGGTTAAGCGTTTGCGGCCAGTTACGAGCGCGGTATCTAAACAATAAAGTATTAAACTTTTTATTTTCAAAATCGAGTTTTAAATCGGCTAAGTCTTCGGGTTTTGCATCGCGAATAATCGCAAATTTAGCTTTATCAGCATGGCTAGTAAAACCATCGTAAAGTAAATAGTCAACGTTAGTTGTTGCGCTGTAATCGCCTTGTTCGTTAAACACCTCAGTTACTTTATCGCGCAACTCGCTATTGGCTTTTAACACCGCCAAGTTTTTTAAACATTGCTCGCGGTCAATGCCTAAACGCGCTGCATTTTCAGGTAATAACGTTTTAGCAGGTGCTAAAATAGGGCACTTGTTTAAATGCACTAGTTTTAATCCTACTGGTAATTCGTCTTCAGCTAAATCAATGCGCTTGGTATATAAACGTTTACGTAATTGCTCAACACTTAAATCAATAAGTACTTGTGGGCTTTGAGTTAAATCAAAACAAATTACGGCATTTTTATTTACCGGATGAAAGCTCATAGGTGCAACCCAGCTAGTACAGCCTTGGGTGGCTGGAATACGTGAGCTGGTATGCACAAGCGGGGTCATGTTAAATACATCAACCAACTCAGCTAAGGCTTTTTTACCACGTAAACTAAAAAAGAAGTTATACAGCTTTGGCTGCTTGTCTTTTATTAGTTTAGCCAGTGCAATAGTAGCGGTTACATCGGACAGTGCATCGTGCGCCGCAGCGTGTTCAATACCGTTGGCAACGGTTAAATGCTCTAACTTAAAGCTTGGGCTGCCGTCTTCTTTTAACGGCCATTCAATGCCCTCTGGGCGCAGCGCATAACAAGCACGTACTAAATCAATAATATCCCAGCGGCTATTGTTGTTTTTATATTCGCGCTCGTACGGGTCGTAAAAGTTACGGTAAAAGCTATAGCGGCTTACTTCGTCATCAAACCGAATACTGTTATAACCGGCAACACAGGTATTTGGCATACTAAATTGTGCATGAATTTTTGCAATAAACTCAGCCTCAACCAAGCCTTTTTTCATCGCCACTTGTGGCGTAATACCGGTAATTAAACACGCCTCAGGATGCGGCAAGTAATCCGCCTGCGGTTTACAGTATTCAATAAGCGGCTCACCAATAATATTCAAATCAAGATCGGTACGAACACCCGCAAACTGGCTCGGCTTATCCTTTTGCGGACTAGCCCCCCAAGTCTCGTAGTCGTGCCAATAGATTGTTGCTTGATTTTGCTCTTGATATGCCATGCGTAAAACCTTGAGTAGTTAACTTTAAAGCGCAAAAAATAGCGCCAAGTTACTAAAATTATGAATTATTTAGATTATGGCATATGGGCGGGGGAGTTTATAGTTTTGGGTGAAAAATGATGTGCTTGCTTTTTAAGCATAAGTGAAGCAAAAAGTAAGTAGAGGGGCTACGACAACTAGATAAATTATATGAGAGTAAATTAATGAATCATCACTAGACTAAAGTCTATAGGTTAGTTTTATTCACCTATCGAGTTTATTTTAATCGTTTGTCGATTTTGTGTTAATTCTCTAAAGTTCAGTTGTCGGCAACAAGCACGACTTAACTAATAGGACTATGACCATGAAATTAACACTTATCAAAACTATCGCTCTTAGCTCACTACTTACATGTTCAGCTGCTGCAATGGCTGAGCAAAGTGATTACAAATTAATGGTTATTGAAACCGCAACTGCACCACAGCAATTAGAACAGTCGTTTAACAGCTGTGCGCTTAACGTTAAGTCAAAAAATTACGCTGAAGCTGAAGCCGTGTGTACACAAGCAATAGCACTATTAAATAATGCACAAGGCTCTAAATTTAAACTACGCCAGCTTACATCGTACGCGTTAAGTAACCGTGGTGTTGCACGTTTAAAAGCAAATAACGAGACTGCTGCAATCGCTGATTTATACGAGGCAGTGCAGCTTAATAAAAACGCACTTGTATCACATAACTTAACGCGCGCTAAACAAGAGCTATCTTTATAAGAAGCATTAAATAGCAAAGATTAAAAAGGGCGATGCCTTTATAAAGTATTATTATTAATTGTGAACAACAAAAAATGCCGCTCATTTTACTGAGCGGCATTTTTGTATTACTAATTTATGTGGTTGCTAGTTTAACCAGCAACGGGTGTACTGCCTGTTGGAATGTCTTTCATGCTTTTAATTAGCATGTAAATACAGGTGGTGGCTAAGCAGCCGCCTAAATAAAGTAAAATACCATCGCTTGCATCAGAGAAGTTGGCTGCAAGCATTGGGCCTAGCACAGAGCCTAGGCTGTAGCTTAAAAGCATGATTTCGGTTGCTGATACAATTTTAGCCATAGGCAAAGAGTCGCAGGCGAGCGTAATGGCAATAGGATAAAGTGCAAAACTTGCTGCCCCTAACACTAAATAGCTAACAACTAAGCCGCTAAAGCTGGTTGTTTGCAATATACCTAACACGCTTGCTGCACCTAAAAAGCAAAACATTGCCATGAGTAAGTTTTTACCCATACGAGTAGATAAGTAACTTACAAGTGGCTGTACTAACATGCCGCCAAGAATAATAATTGCCATTAACAAACCTGTATATTGAGCTTGCTCGCTTTGTGCTGCGATATATACAGGCATTAATCCGTAAATTGGCCCCAGTAATAGCCCCGACGCTAAGCAACCTAATATTGCTGGACGGCTAAGGGTTTTAATTTCTTTTAATGGCAGTTTTTGTAGTTCTTGGCTATCTGGTTGGCCTGATGTAATTAATAACGGTGCTAAAATTGCTAGCAATAATAAACCAACTACAAATAAGTAGGGCACAGCACCTACCGTGCCTAGCGGTGCTATAGCAAGTTGGCCTACTGCGCTGCCGCCATAAAGCGAGGTCATGTAAAGGCCTAAACGTTTAGCACGAGCTTTAGGCGTGTTGGTCATTAATAACCACGATTCAACCACCACAAATACACCTGCAACGGCCATACCGGCAACAAAACGCGCCATTAACCAAACCCCAGCTTTAGGCATAACTAGCTGAGCAAGAACACTTAAAATTAATAAACTAAGAAATAAAATAAAAGCAAACCTGTGGCCTATTTTTACCACTATGCGTTCAATGCATGTAGCGCCAATAAGTAAGCCAAAATAAAATACACTCGCTAGCCATGGGGCAAGATCTACATCGAGTTTAAATGCCGATAGCGATAGCGGGATCAGGCTCATTAAAAAGCCAGAAGCTATAGCAAAAAAAGACAAACCGATAACAGGTGCTAACGGGTTATTTGACTTGCTAGTAGCAACGAATTCTATCATTAGAATTATCCGATTTTAAGGTCATAAATAAACGCTGTTTACCGACTCTGTTTAAGGCGATTATTTAATGTTGGTTGATTTTGCGGCGAATGTAGGACTCTTTTGAAAGGAAGTAAAGTGATTTTTTATTAATCAATGAAAATAAATTTTTAAGTGCACAATTACGTAAAATAAGCGCACAATTGCGACGTGTTTGTGTTTTAAACGTATTAAAATTGTATGGTTTTTGTTATTTTATTTGCTTGGTTTAATGCGATAAGAGCAATAAATTTAAGCTATTGAGCAAACCATTAGTAAGTGTTTTTAAGTTATAAACAGTTGCGGCACAACAAATAAAAGTAACAGCCTTTAAAACGATTACTTTTATGTGTTGTAAACGAGCGGTTTTAATTTATGCAGCTGAGTTAAAACTAAACGTTTGATTACTGCATTAGCAGCGCTAATTGATGATACAAACCAATACCTATTAAAACATTAAACGGAAAGGTAATACCTAAAGAGCACAGCATAGCAAGGCCAATATTCGCTTCTGGAATAGCGGCTTTTATGGCTGCAGGCGCTGCAATGTATGAGGCACTGGCAACTAGGCTCCCTAAAACTACAATTGAACCCATTTCCAGGTGTAAAAGTGTACCGACTGCTACGCCAAGCGTGCCCAAAAATAAAGGGGTAATAATAGCAAATAAAGCTAACTTCCAATGATGCCAAGGCACAGGGCGCAAAGTTTGCGCTGCGGTTAAACCCATTTCAAGTAAAAATAATGCCAGTACAACCTTAAAGCCGTTAGTTAATAAGCTGGTAACTTGGCTACCTTGTTGCGTGCCATACATTATGCCAATAATTACACCGCCAACGAGTAAAATAACGCTTTTATTGGTTAGCGCTTCGTGCCAAACCGCTTTTAAAGACAGCTTTTTAGCTGGCGCACTTTCTTTATTAAATTTTCTATATATTAGCAGGCCAACAATAATGGCCGGCAGCTCTAGCATCACTAAATACAAAGTTACTTCAGCGCCTACAACCAAACTAGACGACTCTGCGTAGGCAAGCGCAACAGCAAATGTACCCGCACTAACAGAGCCATAATGCGCCGCAATACTGGCACTATTAGCATGAGAAAGTGTAATAACGTACTTTAAAATAGGGTACAGCATTAAAGGAATAAGCCCCCCAAGCAGCATAATGGCCCCCATTTCAGGGAGTAGCTGCCAATTTAAATTACCGTGTAAAACCATACCGCCTTTTAAACCAATAGTAAGCATTAGCAGTAAGCTTAGGGTTTCGTAAGTGGCTTTGGGTATAGCAAGATCAGAGTGTATAAGTCCGGCGATTAAACCTAATATAAAAAACATAACAACAATATCGGGCACGGTGTTTCCTAGCTATAAAATTAAGTGGCGCTATTGTAGAGAAAACTTTGTATAGTAAATAATAAAATGAACAGTGGTTATGTATAGATAACTATCTATGAGGTGGGTATGGATTTAAGGCATATATCGTTTAGATTACTAGAAGTGTTTATGAGTGTAGTAAAAACCCGCTCGTTAAGTGAAACAGCAAGGCAGCTTTATTTAACGCAACCTACTGTTTCACTTCAAATAAAGCGCTTACAAGAAGAAATAGGAGAGCCACTAATAACTATGCAACAGCAAAAGTTACAGGTAACCGAGGCTGGCCTTGAGCTATTTAGAACCTGCAAGCAGGTGTTTGCTCATTTTGAAGATTACCAAGATTTTTTAGCCGAATTACGTGGAGGCGAGCGAGGCCGATGTAAAATTGCCATGGTAAATACGGCGCAATATATTTTACCTAAATTACTCGGCCCTTATAGTAATTTGCATCCGCATGTAGAGTTACCGCTGGAAATTGGCAATCGCGAAGAGGTATTAGCTCGCTTTGAGCGTGGAGAAGACGACATTTACGTTTTTAGCCACCCACCATCGTTAGAGCAAGCCCAAGCTGCTCGGTTTTTACATAATCCATTAGAATTTATAGTGCCTAATAATCATCCTCTATTGAATAAAAAAAACGTAACGTTGGCGGACTTAATGCCATATCGCTTTTTACTGCGTGAAAACGGATCTGCCACACGTATGCTATTTGAAAGTGAGCTACAAAGTAGGGGCTTAGTACTTAGCGACGGCGTTAAAATGGCGAGTAACGAAGCCATACGGGTTGCAGTGTCGTCGGGTATGGGAATTAGCTTGCTGTCGCATCATGTTTTACCAAAAGATGATAATAGCTATACAAAACTGCATGTGATCGACACCGATATAGCCAGCCAATGGTACTTTGTAATGCGTACCGACAGACACATTTCGCACGCAGCGCGCAGCTTTTTAAAGTTTGCCCAAGCTAATTTAGAGCACTACCTTGATACAAAATGGGTACGCAATGAACTTCATAGATTACATTTAGAACCTAAAAGTTAAATTTTAAAAATAGTAGTTATGTTGCAATATAACTACTTATAATAGTTATATTGCTATCAATACATGGTTATAAAAACACCCATAATACTTAGCTCTAACTATTTATTATTTTGCTTTTATTTTAAATAAAGCTAAGTAAGGTTTAAGTTTAGATTTTGTTAGGGCTCTTTTACTTAGTTGGAACCAAAATTGCTGCATAGCTTGTAACGCAACAATGGGTTTTGAGCTAATGACTACAATAACGTTTAAAAATCAATACAGTAACTATAATTCCTCTAGTGTAAATAAAGCGGCAAGCCCAAGCGAAGTTGCGGCAACCAATCCCCCTATTGATGAAAAAGCAGGTGATGTTAAAGGCATAAACTCAGCCCCTAAAGAGCAATCATTTTTAGAAAAAGCCGAAGAAGCGCTTGTTTATCAGCGTTTAGGTGTAAATAAAGACAAAATAGACGAGCTAAAAGCGGCAATAGAGGAGCTGACTAAAGAGTTACAAGCGCAAGGCGCTGATCTTGATGTAATTGCAGATAAAATTAACGAACTTGAAAAAATGCTTGAGCAAGAATACCAACAAGGGCGCGATCGAATGGATATGAAACCTCAGCATGAGCCGGGAAAAATAATTTTTGCACTTATTTAATTTACATAATATTGAATAGTTTACATTGTTATTGTGCTTACTTTTGCTAAGGTAAAAACTTATAACAAAAATAAACAAGGATTACTAATGAAAACCCTGCAGCAGCAACTAGGTAACTACGGGCTTTATCACCGCTCAAAACGCAATGTACTCACCCACCTGTTAGGCATTCCGCTAATTGTATTTGCCGTATTGTGCTTATTGGCGCGCATTCAGATCCCGTTGGGAGGCCTTGTTATAGATGGCGGACAACTTATTGTATTTGTATCAGTTGTGTATTATTTAATGTTGAGTGTGTCGTTGGGCCTTATTATGGCTGTGCTATTAACTATATTACTTGTGGGCGCGCAACCTATTGCAGCCATGGCATTTACTCCTTGGTTAACGATTAGTGTAGGGCTGTTTGTATTTGGTTGGATTTTACAGTTTGCTGGCCATTATTTTGAAGGTAAAAAACCCGCGTTTATAGATGATATATCGGGGCTTATTATTGGCCCTTTGTATGTAACTGCAGAGCTATTATTTATGTTGGGCTGTTATAAAAAGCTAGAGCAGCAAGTAACCGATATTGCCGGCCCAACCAAGCCATAAACACAATAACTAACGTGCTGTAACTAAAGCATAAAAATACGGTAACAAAGTATGAATTATAATAATAAAACAGTGTGGATCACCGGTGCGTCATCGGGCATAGGTAAGGAGCTGGCAATACAGTTTGCAGAGCTAGGTGCTAGCGTTATTTTATCGGCGCGTAATGTTGAAAAACTGACAGCGCTTAAGGCTGAACTAAAAGGAGAAGGGCATTTAATATTGCCACTCGATTTAGCAAAGCCCGAAGAAGTATTAAGTAAAGTTACCGCGGCAATAAATGAGTTGCCCGCAATCGATATTTTAATTAATAACGGTGGCATATCGCAGCGTAGCTTATTTTTAGAAAACGACTTTAAAGTGTACCGCCAATTAATGGAGGTTAACTATTTTGGTTTAGTGGCATTAACTAAAGCGGTACTGCCCTCTATGGTTGCAAGAAAAAGTGGCTCGGTTGTAGCTATAAGTAGTGTGGCAGGAAAGGTAGGCTCTAAACTAAGAACCGGTTACTCAGGCACTAAATTTGCTGTGGTGGGGTTTATGGATTGCCTGCGCGCAGAAGTAAAAGAGCATAACATTCATTGTTTAACAATTTGCCCAGGTTTTATAAAAACCGCGATTGCGCACAACTCATTAAACCCGCAAGGTGTTGCACAAAATAAATCTGAGCAAGCTATAGAAAATGGCATGGATGTTAAAGTAGCCGCATCAAAAATGATTAACGCTATTAATAGCAAAAAAGATGAAGTGATTGTTGGCCAAGGCTTAAGTGGTTGGGCTCCTACCATTAAACGCTTTTTTCCGCGTTTATTTAACCGTTTAACAGCTAAAGTTAACTTTAAATAATACCAAAATTCAAGAAAGCTATAGTTGAGTATAAAAATGATAATAAAGTATATATGGCTCGGATTATTTTTTAGCGTGCTGATCTGGTCGGGCATAAACCCAAAAGATCAATTTACTTGGTTTTTAGAAGTGCTACCAGCCATTATTGGTGTGGTAATTATGCTTGGCACCTATAAACAATTTAAGTTAACCCCTATTTTATATTGGTTTATTTTAGCGCATTGTATTGTGTTGATGGTAGGCGGCCATTACACCTATGCTGAAGTACCGCTATTCGATAATTTATTTAGCAGTGAGCGAAATAACTACGACAAAGTAGGGCATTTTTTTCAGGGCTTTGTACCTGCATTATTAGCACGCGAAATTTTACTGCGTAAAAATGCAGTTAATGGCAAAGGGTGGCTCATTACGTTTATTATTTCGATATGCTTAGCCTTTAGTGCTTTTTATGAGCTACTAGAGTGGTGGGTGGCATTGTTGAGCGGCGAAAATGCCGAAGCGTTTTTAGGCACCCAAGGTTATATTTGGGATACCCAATCAGATATGGGATTAGCACTATTAGGTGCTATTTGCTCGCTGTTAGTACTTTCTAAAGTACACGACAAGCAGCTAAAACAGCCTAAAAACGATTTGTAATAATCTTTCTTCAACGCTAAGAAGTATATTACTTTTCAGCGTTTATTTTTTCTATTTCACTCCAAATTTTTTCGGCCTCGGCGCTTAACATAGCGTAGCTTTTAATATCGCCTTTACGCTGTGCCTGCATGCCTTGCTCTAATTTTGCGTCGTACTCTTTGCGTAGTTTTTTGCTTGGATCTGATTTAAATATCGAAAACATGCTTACTCTCTTAATTACTTTTAATGTATTTGCTTGATTGAGTATACATACGATGCCGCGTGGAAAATCGATTATTAAAGTATAAATTAGTCCTGCAGCTAAATATTGAATAATTACTCTAACAGGGTTGAAATCACAAATATTGAGCGTACACTTGTGCGCTGAAAGTTTGGGCGCACACGTGTAAGCCTAAAGTGTTTTGAATCGCAATAGAGAATTAAGTGCTTATGATCACGCAAATATTAGATCAATTTTCAAAATGGTTTTTACACCATCAAAGTTTTGCCAGTTATATAGAGCCAATTATGCAGGTGTTTAAACCCGCATGGCGCGCTGGGCAATATAGAGCGCAAGTAGTTGACGCAGTTAGCCTTAATGGGAGTTTTTTAAGTGTGCAACTTAAGCCAAGTAAACAATGGCCTAAGCATACTGCTGGGCAGCATATAAGTTTAACCCTTGAAATTAACGGGCGATTATTAACGCGTGTTTTTACTGTGGCTTCAAGCGCTCAGCAATTTAAAAACACAGGCTTAGTGCGTTTACTAATCAAAACGAATCCACAAGGGCGCTTTACAGGCTTACTAAATAACACCTTAAAAGCGGGTTTGTGGTGCAGTATTTCTGCGCCAAACGGCGACTTTGTATTTAAAAGCACACATACACCGGCCACTTTTATTGCTGGTGGGTCGGGCATTACTCCCATGCTGGCTATGCTTGATGATTACCTAAGCCAAACAACGCAAAAGGTGTTGTTAGTGTATTACGCAAAAGTAACTGAGCATCAATGTGTTGATGAGTTGGGTGAACTGGCTGCACGGTTTGAGCATTTTTCGTTTTTATTATTAACGCGCGAGCAATCAAGCGACATAACCAGCAATATTAAACCATGGGAAAACCCCGATATTTATTGCTGTGGCCCTGCAGCCTTTATGCAAACGGTGAGTGACTTTGCTAAAAAGCATGATTTAAATTACTACCAAGAGGCATTTGGTTTAGCGTTGCAGCGCTTAAAAGACGACAGCCAATTTAATGTAAAAATTAACAGTGGCGCGCATGTGGTATTGGGCAACGATGTTTTGCTAACTCAGTTTGAAGAAAAAAAGCTACCCGTTAAACGCGGTTGCGGCATTGGTATTTGCCATCAGTGCCAATGTATTAAAAAGTCAGGCGTGGTACGCAATTTAAAAACCGGTGAATTGAGTGATAGCGGCGAGCAGTTAATTCAACTTTGCGTAAGCCAAGCGGTAAGTGATTTGGAGCTACAATTATGAAAACCATTAACTTTGAGCAATTAGAAAAAGAATTAAATGCCATAAAAATGGACACCCTTGGCAAAGTAGGCCAGCAAGATGCTGATTATATTCGCGCTGTTGTACGTAAACAGCGAGTATGCGAATGGAGCGGGCGTATTTTACTTATGCTTGGTTTTATTGTGCCATTACTGTGGGTTGTGGGTGTGCTGTTACTCGCCCTTGCTAAAATTTTAGATAATATGGAAATTGGCCACAATGTAATGCATGGCCAGTACGATTGGATGAACGACAAGCAACTTAATTCACAAAACTATGAATGGGACATAGCCTGCGATGGACAAAGTTGGCACCGAGTGCATAACTTTGAGCACCACACATACACCAATATTATAGGTAAAGACCGCGATTTTGGTTATGGCTTATTAAGGTTAAGTGACGATTTTAAATGGCGTTTAAAAAACACGTGGCAATTTATAACCTATTTAAATTTAAGTGTGCTGTTTCAATGGGGAGTGTCGTATCACGAACTGGCAGGCGAGCGCGTGTTTATAGGTAAAAAGAAGCCACACCGCGATGGAGCCGTGTTGCATAGCACCTTAAAGCAGCGCTTTTTTAGTAAAGGCGCGCGCCAATTAATTAAAGACTATGTGATATTTCCGCTACTTGCTGGACCATTATTTTTGTGGGTATTAACGGGTAACTTAGTGGCAAATTTAATCCGTAACTTATGGACGTCGACCATTATATTTTGTGGTCACTTTACTGAGCAAACCGAAACCTTTAAAGAACAAGACTGTGTAAACGAAAGCCAAGGGCAGTGGTATTACCGCCAAGTATTGGGCTCGTCAAATATTAAAGGGCCGCGTTGGTTTCATGTATTAACCGGGCATTTGAGTTTTCAAATTGAGCATCACTTATTTCCAGATATGCCTTCGTCGCGTTATCAAGAAGTGGCACCGCAAGTACAAGCAGTATTGCAAAAACAAGGGATTGCTTACAATACTGGTGGGTTTTTTAGTCAATATGCCTCGGTGTTAAAGCGTATATTTCGGTATTCTTTTAAATAATGATTAATAAAGTAGCTGTAACGGTAATGCCTGCATTAAATAATCGGTTAGCGTAAAGGCGTTAGCTGATTATTGCATTAAAGTGTTGAAAATGGCTTTTTTGATTAAATAACCATCACTACATGCAAAAAATTCTTCTAATTAATTAAAAAACAGGCCATTTTGCTATGGTTAAGTAGTAGTTGGTTGTCATACAATGGAGAAAAATAGACCACACAAGAGAGATTAAAATGGCCGCATTTGGTACTGTGTTTATGCCGCAGATGATTCAAGCTCGTTTTTCTGATAATAAATGGAGCGAAAGCTCAATTGTCCCTTCTGATAAGCTTGAACTGCATCCTGGCGCTCACGTTTTACATTATTCAAGCACATGTTTTGAAGGCTTAAAAGCCTTTCGCCATGAAGATGGCTCAGTCTATATTTTTAGAATGGATGCAAACATTGCGCGCATGCAGCAGAGTTCTGAATTGCTTAGTTTACCAAGTGTTGATGGCGAGATGCTAAAAACCATGATTATTGATATTGTGCGCCAATATGCAGATGAAACGCCTTTACCACCGGGCTCTATGTATATTCGCCCAACGCATATTGGTACTGAGGCCGCAATTGGTAAAGCCGCTGCGCCTTCAATGAGCTCATTGCTATATACCTTGTTATCGCCAGTAGGTGATTACTTTAGTGGCGGTGCAACGGCACTGCGCGTATTACTTGAAGAAGATGGTATGCGCTGTGCGCCGCACATGGGCATGATAAAAAGTGGTGGCAACTACGCCAGTGCACTAGGACCAATCTCAGCAGCACGTACTAAGCATCAGGCTGATCAAATTTTATTTTGTCCAGGCGGCGACGTACAAGAAACCGGTGCAGCTAACTTTATTTTAATTGATGGCAACGAAATTATTACTAAAGCGCTCGATAGCACGTTTTTACATGGCGTTACCCGTAATAGTATTTTAACCATAGCTAAAGACTTAGGTATGACGGTAAGCGAGCGCAACTTTAGCGTTACTGAGCTTTTAGAGCGCGCAGCTAAACCGGGCACTGAAGCAGCACTTTCGGGTACTGCGGCAGTATTAACACCAGTGGGCACGTTTATTCATAATGATAAAGAATACCAAGTTGGTAACGGCGAAGCTGGCCCAACTACGGCGCGCCTGCGCCAAGCATTGAACGATATTCAATGGGGTAAAACTGCAGATACACACGGTTGGTTAACTAAAATTTAGTTTTTAATTTAACCCACTAAAAAGCCACCTAATTAACTTTAATTAGGTGGCTTTTGTATTTTTGCTATTTAATTAGCGCTTAGGTTAAATAGCTTTACACCTTAGCGGATTAAAATCTCATTTCTATTTTGCCGTAAACGTAGCGGCCATTAAAACCAAATGGCGAAAAGCTTGAGTACGAAAATAAGCGTGAGAATGTAGTTACGTCATCAACTAGGTCGCGGGTTGGATCTGGGTATACATCAAAAATATTATTAGCACCTAAGCTTACCGATACATTGTCAGTTACTGCGTAGGCTACATCTAAATCGGTGATCCATTTAGGTTTTAAAACTTCGTTACGCTGTGCAATATCCGATGGATCTTGGGTTTCGCCGTAGCGAGTGTTTCGTAGGGTGGCACGCCAATCATCCATAGTCCAAACCGCGCTTAAGTTATATTTATTACGCGGGGTACTTACTTCAAAGCGACGTAGTTCGTTACCAGAAAATAAGTTGTCTTGATCAAACCCAGCGCCTTGCAGCTCTGAAGGTGGGGCAATAATGTCTGTTACTTGGTTTTTGCCATAGTTAAAGCCTAAATTAAATGCTACATCGCCGTAGTTATCTGTAATTAGGTTATATGAAGCAACCACATCAACACCGCGAGTTTTACTATCAATAGCGTTTAAGAAAAATCGTCCTTGATTAGCCCCTGTACCTTCGAGTAAATCGGCAATAGCAGCGCCAGATAAGTTATTCGACAGTACAATACGGTCATCAATAAGTATTTGATAGTAATCTACCGATAAGCTGAAATTAAAGTCGGTTGACCAAGTAAAGCCTATTCCATAGTTGGTGGCTTCTTCGGCATCTAGGCCAGGTGATCCGAGTGCTTTTGCAACGTTACTGCTGGGTGCAAAAGTACCGGTTTGTGTGGGTTCACCATCAACAAATACAGTAGCAACTGAAGTAAAATGTTGTTGCTGTAGCGAAGGCGCTCTAAAACCGGTTGATACTGAGGCGCGCAGCGCTAAATCTTCGGTTAGTGTATAACGTGTGGCAATTTTACCGTTTAAGGTATCACCAAAGTCAGAGTAATCTTCGTAACGCGCTGCAACGGTTAAGTTCCAGTTGTCGGTAATGTAGGCTTCTAAATCTACGTATAAGCTTACATTATGGCGGCTGTTATCGCTTGCCGATTCAGGGGTAAAGCCAGGGAACACTTGCGAGCCTGCTGAACCAAATGGGCCGTTCACTGGATCGGTTACTGCACCACCAGGGCCAAATGTACCTTGGGCATAAGAGGCTTCTTCGCCTGCTTGAATTTCGTAGCCTTCGCGGCGGTACTCAGCACCTACAGCAATGTTTAAGCCGCTGGCTAAAAAGTCGACATCAACCTCGCGGCTAAAATCAACATTAAGCGTAAGTTGGTCGTAGGTAAGTGTACCGGCATCAAAACGTGTTTGGCTGCTTGGCCCATACGAGGTATTTACGCTATCTATTACACCAAATTCAAAGTCATCTAGCCCGTATACGGCAGATACATCGTAATTCCACTCACTCACAAAGCCTTTAACGCCCAATGCGAGAGAAAAGTCATTTATATCAGAGGTGATAACCGGTAAAAAGCCGTCGGGGTAAATTTCGGTGACGTTACGATCATCTTGCGCGCGGCGGTAAAAACCTCCACCTTCGCCTTCACGTTTACTATAAGAGCCAAAAGAATACAGTTCAGCGTTATTTGTTAGCTCATATCCTGCGTTATAAAAAACAGAAAAGTCTTCTACATTACCATTACCAAAATTATGATTGTAGCGATCCCAGGTTAACTCGCGTGGATCGAGTGCGCCATTTACGGAGCCATCATCTAAACGAGCGTAGTTTTCACGTTGGTCGTAGTCAGAGCGATTGGTTGAATGACGATCGCGATATTCGGTAGATATATTTAAAAAACCGTTATCGCCTAGCTCAAATCCCATATTGCCTTGCAGTGTTAACGTTTGACCATCGGTTAATGAACGGTCGCTCCCTTCGTTAAAGGCTAAATTACCATTGGCATCTTCTGATACCGATTTAAGTTCAGGCACGCCATCCATTTCGGTCATGTTTGCGCCATATATAGCCGATACAGAACCGCCACTACTGGCACTTTTAAGTACAATATTAATAACCCCGGCTATTGCGTCGGATCCATACTGCGCAGCAGCGCCATCACGCAGTACCTCAATTCGGGCAATAGCATTGGCCGGAATAGCATTTAAATCAACCGATGATGAGCCTCGACCCGTTGAGCCATTTAAATTAAGTAGTGCATTACTATGGCGGCGCTTACCATTAACAAGGACTAAGGTATGATCGGGTGCTAAACCACGCAGTTGAGCTGGGCGCACATGGTCACTACCATCGGTAAGTGATGCTTGCGGAAAGTTAAAGCTAGGCAGTAAGCTACTAAGCAGGGCGTTGGTTTCGGTTTGGCCTGAGTTTTTAAGCGAATCGGCACCAATAATATCAATTGGAACTGGGCTGTCCTCTACAGTTCGGCCTAGTCGGCGCGAGCCAATAACACTAATTTGTTCAATATTTTCCTCGGCTTGGGTGTCTTGCTCAGCAGCAGATGCGTACATAGAGCCCAGTAATGCCGCCGATACGCTTAGCGCGCACACAGTGAGTGGCGTTGATTTTTGCAGTTTTAATAATAATTTATTATTCATGTTGATTCCCTCATTCAAAAACGCAGTAAATTAGTTCAGTTAAATTTGCAGTAACAATTGAGCTAATTAAAATTACATCTTTTAACATATACCCAAGCAGCAAAGGCAGTCAATTGAATAACATTCAATAAACATAATGTTTACTTTAAAGTGAGGGGTTAATGATAGAAATTTATTTTATTAGCTATAACTCACTACATTGTTTACTAGATATAACTCACCACTTTATTTTTCCAATGAGCATATCTTTAAACATAACCCAGTCGCCCCACAAACTGTAAAAAGGGTGCTTGAAGGTAGCGGGTCTGTTTTTTTCAAAAAAGAAATGCCCAACCCAGGCAAAACCATAGCCAATTACAGGTAACAACCACAATAAACGGTATTGCGATTTAAGCACCGCTACGCCAATAACAAAAAGTACTAAAGTGCTGCCAATAAAGTGCAAGCGTCGGCACGTAATATTGCGATGCTCTGTTAAGTAGTAGGGGTAAAATGCTTTAAAGCTATTAAATTTAGGGCTGGGCATGTACTGCTCTTATTTATTAATGCTGTGTAATCTTATTAAAGCCTAAGTTTACACTTGTTTACAGCGACAAGTGGTATTGAACGTATCTAGCTAGACAAACTTGCTTAAAGTTAATAACTTAGGCCTACTATTAAAAATCAATAATAATGGAACGATAAATGTTTAAACAAACCCTAGCATGTGCTGTTCTTGTAGCACTTAGTGGCTGTTCAGAGCCAACAAATACCGCAACTAATAAAGAAGTTAAAGCACCTATGAGCCAAGCAAATTCAGTGAGCTACCCAGTAACTAAAAAGGGTGAGGTAGTAGATAGCTACTTTGGCGAAACACTGGCCGACCCATATCGCTGGTTAGAAGATGATATGAGCGCAGAGACTGCCAGCTGGGTTAAAGCACAAAACAAGGTAACCTTTTCGTATTTAGAGCAAATTCCTTATCGCGATAAGTTAAAGCAACGTCTTGAAAAGTTAATGAACTACGAAAAAATAGGCGCTCCCTTTACCGAGGGCGATTACACCTACTTTTATAAAAACGATGGCCTGCAAAACCAGTATGTTTTATATCGCAGTAAAGAGGGTGGTGACGTTGAGGTGTTTTTAGATCCAAACACGTTTAGCGACGATGGCACTACGTCTATGTCGGGGTTGTCGTTTTCAAAAGATGGCTCATTACTCGCGTATCAAATATCTCAAGGTGGCAGTGATTGGCGCAAAATTATTATTATAGACACGTAAACTAAAGAGCAAGTGGAGCAGGCTTTAGTTGATGTGAAATTTAGTGGCATAGATTGGTTAGGCAACGAGGGTTTTTACTATTCTAGCTACGATAAACCTGAAGGCAGTGAGTTGTCGGCTAAAACCGATCAGCATAAAGTGTACTATCACACTTTAGGATCTGATCAAGCAACCGATAAACTGGTGTTTGGTGCAACCGATGAGCAAAAACATCGTTATGTAGGAGCAGATGTAACGCATGATGGCCGTTATTTACTTATTTCGGCTAGTACTTCTACTTCGGGTAATAAGCTATTTATTAAAGACTTAACTCAAAAAGACAGCGAGTTTGTGACTATTGTAGGAAACACTGACTCAGATACATCGGTTATTGATAACGAAGGTAGCAAGCTGTTTTTAGTGACTAACTTAAATGCCCCAAATCAAAAAGTAGTGACGGTAGATGCAGCTGATCCTGGCCCGCAAAACTGGCAAGACTTTATTCCCGAAACCAAAAATGTATTAAAACTGACTAAAGGCGGCGATACCTTTTTTGCAAATTACATGGTTGATGCTATTTCAAAAGTGAAACAGTACAACAAAAAGGGGGAGCTAATTCGCGATATTACCTTGCCGGGTGTGGGCACAGCGGGTGGCTTTAGTGGCAAAAAAGAGCAAACAACGCTGTATTACTCTTTTACCAATTACAAAACCCCAGGAACGACCTATACGTTTGATGTAACTACAGGGGAGTCGGGTGTTTATCGTAAATCTGGCGTTGATTTTAATAGTGACGATTACACCTCTGAGCAAGTGTTTTATAACTCAAAAGACGGCACTAAAGTACCTATGATAATTACCTACAAAAACGGTATAAAGTTAGATGGTTCAAACCCAACTATTTTATATGGTTATGGTGGTTTTAATATTAGCTTAACGCCAAGCTTTAGCCCAACCACTGCCGCTTGGCTTGAACAAGGCGGTGTGTATGCGGTGGCCAATATTCGCGGTGGTGGTGAGTATGGGAAAGAGTGGCACAATGCAGGCACTAAATTACAAAAACAAAATGTATTTGATGATTTTATTGCCGCAGCTGAGTATTTACAAAGCAAAAAGTACACATCTAAACAGCGTTTAGCTCTGCGTGGTGGCTCAAATGGTGGCTTATTGGTAGGCGCAGTTATGACCCAGCGACCTGACTTGTTTCAAGTAGCGCTGCCGGCTGTAGGCGTACTCGATATGCTGCGTTACCATACATTTACTGCAGGCGCAGGCTGGGCGTACGATTATGGAACCAGTGAGCAAAGCAAAGAAATGTTTACTTATATAAAAAACTATTCACCGCTGCATAATGTAAAAGCGGGCATAGAATACCCTGCAACTATGATAACAACAGGGGATCATGACGATAGAGTAGTGCCTTCGCACTCATTTAAATTTGCTGCGCAGTTACAAGCTAAACAAGCCGGTGCAAACCCTACGCTTATTCGTATTGAAACAAACGCCGGACATGGTGCAGGCACACCAACGAGTAAAATTATTGATTTGTACGCGGATATGTATGGCTTTACGCTTTATAACATGGGAGTTAAGTCACTTTAATTACGACCTTTTAAAAGTGAAGTAACCACAAAAAAACCGAGTAAATTAACTTACTCGGTTTTTTATTAATCGTTTATAAGCCACTCATTATTGAACGGGTGAAAACAGCCGTTGATAGGTTTTATAGGCGTATTCATCACTCATACCACTGAGGTAATCGCAAATAATACGCATACCTTGGTTTTGTTTTTGCGCCTCTATGTACTGGGCTTGCGTGGTTTCGGGTAATAACCGCAGCGGATCGCTGGCAAAAGCGGTAAATAATTCAATCAGTAGGTTTTGCCCTTTAAACTCAATTTGTTGCATTTTAGGGTTGCGAATTAAGCGCTGAAACACAAAGTGTTTAAGTATTTGCAGTACACTCTCGTACTGAGTTTCTAGCTTGGCTGTGTATTTTAAAATAGGGCATTCGAACGCTTCGTTTTGCACATCTAAATGAATATGAATGATAAAGGTATTAACCAGTTCGCCTATGGCATCTTTGCGCTCAAAATCATGCTTTGAAAACAGTCGTAAAGTGAGTGATTCAAGCATATCGTTTAACCAGCTAAAGTTAAGCGCCTGCAGTTGTGGTAAAGCATGGGTTTGCCAATCATCAAGAGTAAGTACTTTGGTGGCTATGGCATCTTCTAGGTCGTGTACCGCATAGGCTATATCGTCGGCGCGCTCCATTATGGCGCTATCGAGCGACTTATAGCTGGTTTTAGCGCGGTACTTATCTATTGCCGTGTGGTTACTTAACAAGCTTTTATCGTTTTGACTCAAGGGCTCTACTATCCAATTGAATATAGCCGCATCGTCGTTATATAAGCCTTTAGCTGGTCGCCAATCGTCTGCTTTAATAAATGCACGCTCAGGGTTTGCTTTAGGGATAGTGTGCCAAAGCTTATTTATAAATGCAGGGTATTTTATAAAGCCCAATAAGGTGCGGCGGGTAAGGTTCATACCATGGCCGTCGCTGTATGGTTCAAGCTTGGCAACAATACGCAGCGTTTGCGCGTTGCCTTCAAAACCACCGTGATCGCGCATCATATAATTAAGTGCAATTTCGCCGCCATGACCAAACGGCGGGTGGCCAATGTCGTGGGCTAAGCATAGGGTTTCTAGTAATCCGGTTGACGGAAAATGGCTAAAGTCGCTGTGTTGTACTTTTAAATGGCGCAGTATGCCGGTGCCAATTTGCGACACTTCTAATGAGTGAGTAAGGCGAGTACGGTAAAAGTCGTTTAAGCCAATACCCATAATTTGGGTTTTAGCTTGCAGACGCCTAAACGCAGCAGCATGAATAATACGTGAGCGATCAACCTGCCACGGTGAGCGATTATCATTAGGGCGGTGTTTATATTGTTCTATAATTCGGCTTTGCCACTGTTTGTCCATACTACTGACTCGTAATTAGTTAATAACGTTAGAATATACCCATGAACTATAAATTGCGAGTGCACACGTTGTACGGTATTTGCGCAGTTAGTGAAAGTTCGCCTTTATAAAGTGGCTTAGGTATAATAACGCTTCGTATGTATGTGCATTACCCATACATAATTTAAAGTTTTATTGAGAGAGTACATGTTAAAAAACATTATAAAGTTTATATTAGCCGCACTTTTTATTTGGGCACTGGCGTTTCCTTTTTTACAAAGTGACGAGAGTGGTTCAGATGAACAAACAAGTTCAGAGCAATCTAAAAAGCAAAAGAAAAAAGAAAAACCGCTGCACAGTGTAACGCTACCAAATTTTTCTGAGTTTGCGGATGTAAAAGATAAAAAGCGGGCATTTTTTAACTTTATTAAACCGCATGTAGAAGCCGAAAATAAAAAGATTTTACAACAACGCGCTAATTTAGAAATTGCTCGAATGATGCTTGAAAACGACTTACCGTTAGATGAAAAACAAAGCAATGATATTGTTAAAATATTAAAGTCGTACGACCTACCCACAACAATAGATAGCTTTACGCTTAAACAAGCACTTCGCCGTGTAGACGTGATCCCTAAAGAACTAGCCCTAATGCAAGCTGCTAATGAGTCTGCGTGGGGAACATCGCGATTTGCACGTATTGGCCTGAACTTTTTTGGCCAGTGGTGTTATTCAAAAGGCTGCGGTATGGTCCCTGGTAGACGTGATACCGGTGCTGCACATGAAGTGGCTGCGTTTAAGTCGGTGCGTGCTGCGGTTAGTTCTTACTTTAAAAATATAAACACCCATAATGCTTATAAAGAGCTGCGATCTATTCGCGAAAACCTACGCTTAGAACAACAACCCATAGCAGCAACATTATTAACTCAGGGTTTAATGTCGTATTCAGAGCGTGGTGAAGCGTATATAGAAGAGCTAAACACTATGATTAACCAAAATAGAGCCTACTTTGATGAATAAAAGTGTATTAAATATAATGACAGCACTGTCGTTAACACTACTGAGTGTTACCGCATTAAATGCCTCTGCTAGAGAGTTTGTAATGTCGTACGATGGCTTTTACGATCGCTTAAAAGTGGTTAATAAAGGTGATTTTCAATATGCGCGAGTTAATTTTTATATTAGCGATATTGGCACTAACGAAGCCTGTGCAATTAAAAGTGGCACAATTTTAACCGAAAATAACGAATACCCGCTCAATTACACCGAACAAGCACAATTATTACTGCCTTTTGATAAGCAACTTGATACAGATAAAGCGGTTATTGTGGTGCAACCGCAAAATCCGGTACATGACTGTCAGTTAAAATTACAAATAGAAGCGAATGAACTTGAAGGTTTAAGCTTTACTAAACAGTCGTTATTTACTATACACACTGAACTTGACGAACTGTTGGCTGATTTATCGGGATTTTTTGTTAGCAAATTAATGTGGTTTTTATTACCAGAACAAAAAGGCGTAGTTGTTACCTTTAAAAAGCCAATGCATTTTGATGATGAAAGCATTGAGTGTAAAAAATCAGTGTGCTATTTCGCTGTTGCAGACAATTGGCAAGACGATACCAAAGAATTAGCTGATATAGCAGATGTTATAAAAGTAACACCTTGGATAACTAAATAAATATAATTTTATAAAAAATTATTTAAAGCGGCTTTTGCCGCTTTTTTATTTAGTAACCTTAACTCTGGTTAAGAGATTTACTAACGTATTGAATCATAGTTATATTTAGCTTTATTTTCTCTAGCCAGAGATTTTCAGTGAATTCAACGCAGTTAGCGCTGAAAATAGCTGCTTGAGATAGGTTTATTATCCGCAGTTGAGGTTATTTAGTAACCTTAACTCTGGTTAAGTATTATATTGCGGACGTGTTGGCTTGCGAGAAGAGGGTGTGATCGTATTGGCTAACTACTTTGTCGCGGCCTGTTTCTTTTGCAAGGTATAGGTGTTTGTCGGCGTGTAATAATAGCTCTTTTAAATTTAGCTGGTTAATAGTGGTACTACTAACACCGGCACTAACAGACAGAGGAATGGATTGATCATTACAATAAAATGGTTGCTGACGAATATTAAAGCTTAATTGCTCTGCCAAGGTATTTGCTTGCTCAAGCGTATAACCATTAAGCAATACTGCAAACTCTTCTCCCCCAATTCGCGCTGTTATGCCAATATTCATAAATAATTGGCTGATATGTTGCGCTATCCATTTTAATGCTTGGTCGCCTACATCATGGCCATATTTATCGTTTACACGCTTAAAAAAATCTATATCTAACATAATTAAAGCAAGGGTATGATTTTTATCGGCTGTATTGGCTTTAATGTTTTTACAGGTAGAGAAAAATCCGCGGCGATTTAATAATTGCGTTAACGAATCATTGTTTGCCAAGTTAATCAGCTTAGATTCTGAATTTGCAAAAATAATAAAAGGCAAAATTAAAGCACAGAGTGTGGTAATAAAAAGGTGCGCTATTAATAGTATGTGTAACTGGGGCTTAAAGTCATCATTATTTGAGGTTATAAAGGGGAGCAACAATAAAATAACTTGTCCTAACATCACTAAGCTATGTGTTACTAAGCCTATTATAAGTAATCGTTGCTGTAATTTAGCAACGCAGTGTGTTTTTAATAAAATAAAAGCGCCGTATAAAAATAAAATGGCAACAATAAAGCTTGTTAATATTTGGCTTAAAACATGATTGTATACAAACACGAGTAATAAAGCGCACAAGCCATAAAGGTAAGCCAAAGGCGTTAAGTTTATTACAGCTTTGTTGTTAAACTTATTTAAGCCGATTACAAGTAATAGTGGGCTCAGTATAATAAATAGGTTTGCAAGGTAGTGAGTTAGCCATGGGAGGTTTAGCTCTTCTTTAAAGCTCACAAGTAAAATAGCAGTGGCAAACGAGATACAAGCACCACCAAATAACAAAAAGCTAGTTGTTTTTTTGTGCAGGTAAAAAGAAGTAAACAGTATACCTATCAGTAAGTTGAAAATAAAAGATAGGCTAGTTATAGTTGGTAAGTGCAGCATGTTGTAAGTACTCTTAAATATAAAGTGGCAGAGCAATTCGCTGCGTCCGTGTATTATATACTGTTATAAAATTTTAAAAATCGTTGTAAAGCATTGTATTTATAACTAAATAAGTATTTATAAATGCTGAATGACTGTGCTTATACTAAACTCTCTAATGCCGAATCAATATCAGAAAAATGAAATCGGTAGTTATGCTCTAATGCTTTTTGGGGGAAAACATATTGTCCGGTAATGAGCAGATCAGCCATTTCGCCCATTAACAGCTTTAACACAAGCGCTGGCATAGGAATTAGAGCTGGTCGAGATAACGCCTTACCTAAACTTTTGCTAAATACTTTACTACTTACAGGGTTTGGTGCCGTTGCATTAATAGGCCCAGTCATATTTTTATGTTTTATAATAAATAATATTAACTGCGTCATATCGTCAATATGGATCCACGACATACCTTGCTCGCCATTGCCAATAGGGCCGCCTAAACAGAGCTTAAACGCCGGTAGCATTTTGCTCAAAGCACCGCCTTTTTTTGCTAATACTATACCTGTGCGCAGTAAACACACGCGGGTACTAGTTGATTGAGCTGCTAATGCTGCGTTTTCCCAGTCTTTACAAAGCTGGTGGCTAAACTCATCGTGGGGTTTATTATTTTCTTCATCAATTGGGGTAATGCCTTGGCGACCATAAAAACCAACAGCGCTGCCTGATATAAACGTATGCGGTGGGGTATTGGATGCAGCGATTGCTGCAGATATTTGTTTTGTTAGCTCAATGCGGCTATCGCGAATAATCGATTTTTGCTTATCACTCCAGCGTTTATTTACAATGGGCTCACCTGCGAGGTTAATTACTACATCAACATTATTAAAATCAACCGCTTCTATGTTAGTAACTGCATTTATTTTATGCCCTAAAAGTACGTTTGCTTTTGTGGGGTTACGGCTTAGCACAGTAACACTATGATGATGGGTTAAAAAAGGACAAAGGTGTTGGCCAATTAAGCCAGTAGCTCCAGTAATAAAAATATGCATAACACAGCCTTATTTTTTAATTGCTAGCAAGTGTTTAAAATTTATACTCGCTAGTGCTTGGTTTTGCAAATTTATACGTGTAATGCAGTTTTATGATCACTTAGTAAATATTTCATTTTATTAGCTTTTGCCTTACACTAAAGCCTAATAAAAAATAATAAGGATCATAATATTGGCAAGTTTAACAGGGGTAAATAAAAGCTTAATTATTTTTGCTGCACTAGTTATTGTGCTCGCAGGGATCAAGTCGGCCAGCGCTATTATTATTCCCTTTATTTTAGCGGCATTTATTGCAATTATTTGCAGCCCGCTAATTAAATTTTTTGCTCGCTATCGTATTCCTAAAGGCATTGCTGTTATTTTTGTGGTGCTTATTATTGTAGGGCTAGGAGTCAGCCTTGGCGGCTTGGTAGGGCAGTCAGTTAACGATTTTTCGCAGCAACTTCCGCAGTTTAAAGTTAAATTAAAAGAAGAGTTTGTTTGGCTGGTTGATATAGCGTCGCAGTACAATATTTTAATTAATAAAGACCAAATATTATCTATGTTTGATCCTGGTAAAATGGTTGATGTCGCCACCAATATGCTCACCGGCTTAGGTGGGGTAATGGCGAATATGTTTTTAATTATTTTAACCGTGGTTTTTATGCTATTTGAAGGGCCGTCACTTAATCATAAAATACATTCGGCGCTTAACGATCCTGATAAAAAAATGAAACAAATTAATCGCTTTTTAGACTCAATTAACTCTTATTTAGCCATTAAAACCTTAGTAAGCTTAGGAACGGGTATATTAGCTGCTTCTTTACTGTGGTTTTTAGATGTCGATTATTTTGTATTGTGGGGTGTATTAGCCTTTATGTTTAATTACATTCCAAATATCGGTTCAATTATTGCTGCTGTACCTGCGGTATTATTAGCACTTATAACGCAAGGCCCTTTAGTTGCTGGTTTAGTGGGAGCCGGATATTTAGTTATTAATACTGTGATGGGTAATATAGTAGAGCCTAAATTTTTAGGTAAAGGGCTGGGGCTTTCTACCTTAGTGGTGTTTTTGTCTTTGATATTTTGGGGCTGGTTATTAGGCTCTGTAGGTATGTTGCTGTCGGTACCTTTAACTATGATAGTTAAAATAGGGCTTGAGGCAAGTGACGAAGGCCGCTGGGTGGCAACATTACTAGGTACAGGCGAAGAGCTTACTGAAAACTAATTTATAGCAAAGTAGTATATTACTTTGCTATAAGCATAACTTTACGGCTATTAAACTTTTAAAGCATTAATAGCCGTATCTGATGCGTTTATTGCACCTTCTAAATATCCTGCCTCTTGCTGCGCAAATTCACTGCCAACAAAATGAATATTTAAGTTAGCTAACTGTGAGCTTAGCCCCGAGTAGTTAAACTCTGGGTGTTGTGAAGGCCCTGTTTTATCATTTTCATTTGCTACATAGGGGTCAGCTGCCCAGTCTTTAATAAAATACCCCGTTGCCGCGTATACTTCATCGCCATAAAAATAAGCAAGTTGCTCTATACACGCTTGTTTTAATTGCTCAGTGCTTACTGTACTGCGCGTTGAATAAGGTACACCAATAAAGCCAAATAGGGCGGGGTGGCCATTATGACTGGCGCTTGCATCGTGAACTTCTACTAATGGCCCAACACGGCTAAAACATTGCCCAGATAAGTTTTTATCACGCCAAAAAGCATGTTCAAAAGTTGCTATAAATTTAGCTTGGCCTGCCATCCATGTAGGCACTGCAGTTAAGCGATTTATAAGTGTTTGGTCAGCCCAAAGATCAGGAGTTAAGTGTTGGGTTATCATACGTGGGGGGAGCGCTGCAATTAGTTGCTTTGCGCTAAATTGCTTAATTTTGCCATTGTGGTTAGCGGTTATATGCCAGGTATTTTGTTGTTTATGTAATTTAACGACGTGATGCTCTGTTAGGATTGAAGCCGGATTAAGCTGCTCATACAAGGCTTTAATTAAGCTGTACATGCCGCCTGTTAATCTTAGTAGGTGCATTTCGCCTGCACCTGCTATTTGTTGTGGCTTTAGCGTTTGCGCTGCCTGATATAACACATCGCCTTGTGTATATTGTGCAAATACAGGTAAGCATAATAACGAGATAAGTTGTTGAATTTTAGGTTGATGATCAAAAATCCAAGTAGGGCCTAAATCAAAGCTAATAGCACTATTGTGAGTGTCATGTGCTGCTTCAATTCGCCCGCCTAACTGTGGTTTTGCTTCTAATAATAGGTAGGGAATATTGCGTTGCTGTAGCAGGTATGCACTATATAACCCAGCTAAGCCGCCGCCAATAATAATAACGGGTTCATTTGTAGTGGATTTGCTCATAGTAAGCTTTTATACCTTTGTGGTTTGCATTGTAAGGCGCTGGACTATTTATTAGTATCGCTACTTATGTCGATATCAATAGCGCAGCACTTATTTTGAATATTAAAGAGGCCGCTTTAAGTCTAAAGTAAATTGCTCTACTAGTGATAACTCGCAGGTTTTATAGGTTATTGCAGCAGTTAAAGCATTAGGCAACTTTAATGAGTAGCGCCATTGGCAACTATGCTTAATATAATTTTCGTTACTGGCAATGCTTTTTATAAACAGCTGTAAAATTTGCGTATTGCCAGTTTCAAATTCTAATTTGTTTAACTCAAATTTGCGCTTTTGGATCCAAGTGTTTTGCAGTTGTTTAGCTGTATTTAATTGATCATCAAGGCACTGAATGTAACGCTTAGTAACCTCTGGTGTTGCTTGAGCAGGTAATTTACATGCTTGCTGGGCAAAGCTTACCGAGCTAAAAAATAATAAAGTTAAGCTTAATAAATAAATTATAGAGTTACTTTTTTTCATGGTAATTAAACTCTAGCATAAACTTGGCCCCGCCTAATTGCTCAGACTTAGAAATGGTGAGTAAGCCACGATACGACTTAACTAAGTCAGATACGATTGCCATACCCACACCATGGCCACTTTCGTAGGTATCTAAGCGTGTGCCTCTGGTAAGCAGAGATTCGCGTTTGTCTTGTGGTACACCTGGGCCGTCGTCGCTAATACTAATACACAGGGTTTTACCTTGCGCTACTTTAATGGTTACTTGCGAGCGACATGCTTTACAGGCGTTATCAATTAAATTACCAAGTAATTCCATTAGGTCGGTTTTATCACCTAAAAAGTAATCTTTTTTACCTACTTTACAGTCAAAAATAATATCTTTATCGCGGTATACTTTACCCATAGCACTTAAAATAGAGTCTAAAACAGGTTTAATAACGGTTTGTTTTTTCCAAGTGTCGGAAGCACCTGTAGCAGCACGCTTTAATTGATGCTCGATCATCACATTGATGCGATCTAGTTGTTCTTGTGCATCGGCATCATTTGCCAATGGACTCGACTTTAGTACTGCCAATGGTGTTTTAAGTGCGTGGGCTAAGTCGCTTAATGACGCTCTGTAGCGCTCTTTTTGGCGTTGTTGCGATTCAAGTAATAAGTTTAAATCAGCTTTTATTGTTTGTAACTCTACTGGGTACAAGCCTTTTATTTCTTGTATATCGCCAGACTCTATCGCTTTAATTTCTTTATCTAGGCGCTGTAGTGGCCGGGCACTCCAAATAAAACCAATTGCCATTAACCCAGCAATTGCTATTCCCATTATAAACATCCAGTCAACCAGTGTTTGTTTAAAGCCATCCATAAGCTTTACTAACGCGTCGTTACGTTTGAGTAAAATAAAGCGTGCTTGCTCAGACTGATCAATATTATTGAGAATAACGGTTAAGCTTAATTGCCAATAGCTGGTGTTATTATACTCCACACGCCTAAAGTCAGCGGCGCCGGCTTTGGGCTCAATATATTCTGGCGTAAAATTAACATTCACCGCCGACTCAGAATACCAAATAGGTACATCATCGCGGTATATCATTGCGTAGGTATCTGAATTTAAATTATTAAGCTCGGGGGTTAAAATAGTGCTGGGCATAATAATGCCGCGCTCTGTAAAGTCGACTTCAGAAATTAGGGAGTACAGATGGGCTTCGAGGTTTTTTTCTGTTGCATCAACCAAAGAGGCATAATAAGCGGTGCCTATAGAGTAAAACAAAATAGGCAGGGCGACTAACAAAACAAAGACAAGGATAAATCCTTGCCTTATTTTTAACGATATTTGCGGTGCTACCACTGGCTTTTAAGCCTGTAGCCGCGTCCTCGTAGTGTTTCTACAGGGTTTAATACGCCTTCAGGATCTAATTTTTTACGTAAACGCAGTACAAATACTTCAATTACGTTCGAATCAAGGTCAAAGTCTTGGTCGTAAATATGCTCAGTAAGCTCTGATTTAGAAATTACCTTTTGCGGATTAACCATGAGGTATTCTAGTACTTTGTATTCGTATGCAGTTAAGCTTAACTCTTTATCGTCAACCCACACTTGCTGCGAGCGAGTATGAATTTTAATTGGTCCTGCTGTCATTTCTGGGTTTGCTTTACCTGCGCTGCGGCGAATTAGTGCATTACAACGGGCAATTAGCTCCTCAACATGAAATGGTTTTGTTAGGTAGTCATCTGCACCGGCATCTAAGCCTTCTACTTTGTCTTGCCAACGATCGCGCGCTGTTAGTATTAAAATAGGAATGGTAATGCCTTGGGCACGGGCTTTATTAATAAGCTCAATCCCGTCTATTTTAGGTAAACCTAAGTCAACCACAGCCATGTCCAGAGGGTACTCAGTGATATGAAAAAGACCCGCTTCACCATCGTGGCATAAATCTACGCTGTAACGTTCTTTTTCTAGAGCATTACGCAGGTTATCTGCTAAGTGTAAATCATCTTCTATAACTAAAATTCGCATCAATCAATCCTTTTTCACTTCGCCAGTTTTTTTATTTATTTTTAAATCTACGACGTGGCCGTCAGATTTTAAAATTCGTACAGTATAAAAATTTATTTTTTCGGTAATTTTTAATGTCGTACCGTCAGTGGTTTCTTTTGCAAGTACTACCGCTTTCTTTTTGCTTATCTCAACGCTATTAACCTTGGTTATTGTATTAGCTTGCAGCGTATTAGCAAAACAAATACAAGCGAAAAAGTTGAGGATTAATAATACGCGCATGACGGGACTCCTAGATCAGACCTACTCAGTTTAATAAACTGAGTTACCAAAATTCAATTAAATACTTAATAAGAATTTTACGGCAACAGTTTAATAATTAACGAGTGAACAAACCCTGAATTTTATAGTGAGATCATTCAAGGTTAAGTACATGTGTTATTAAGCAGGGAATACTTTTTTATATGGTTTAACAATTGAGTTTTCATATACGCCAGCCGCAACATAAGGGTCGGCTGCTGCCCATTCTCGGGCGGCCTCTAAAGAGTCAAACTGAGCAATTACCAGTGAACCGGTAAAACCTGCATCACTTGGGTCTTCATTATCGATAGCCGGAAGCGGGCCTGCAGTCAGTAAACGGTTTTGCGAATCAAGTTCACTTAAGCGTGCAAGGTGCGCTGGTCGGGCCTCTTTACGCAGTGCTAAGCTGTTTTCAACATCGATTGAATAAATCATGTACAACATAAAGAATCTCATAAAATTTGTTAAATTTAGTTAAGTGTATACTAGCATAGCGTTGAAAAATGGTGAATTAAAAGTGTTTACAGCTTTGTTTACAGTGAGAATATTTTTTTACTGTGTAATTGCTTGAAAAGCGCTGTGTAACACTGTTAGAGTCCCATGGATAAGATAAATAATAACAAGGTTTATACATGAGTGAAAATAGAGAGCACTTTAGCTCCCGCTTAGGTTTTATATTAGCAGCGGCGGGCTCTGCTGTGGGCATTGGTAATTTAGTGGGCTTTCCTGTTTCTGCAACAAAAAACGGTGGTGGCGCATTTTTGCTCGTCTATGCCTTGTTTGTCGCATTTATTTGTTTACCCGTAATGATGGCTGAAATGGCCATGGGCCGTAAAGCGCAAAAAGATCCCCTAGGCTCATACAAAATATTGGGTAACAATGACACAAAATGGAAGTTGGCTGGTTTTTTAGCTGTATTTACTCCTTTTATGATAGCGGTTTTTTATATGGTTATTACCGTATGGATTTTTGGCTATTTAACGCAAACCGCACTTGGTAATTTAGATTCGTTGGCAAACCCTGGACACTTTGGGTTGTTTATTAATAGCTACACAGTATTTGCTTATATGGCAGCTGTGGTACTTGTTGTTAACTTAATTTTGTTAGGTGGCGTAAAGCAAGGAATAGAAAAAGCGGCTAAATTTTTAATGCCGGCATTATTTGTCATGTTAATTGTGTTAGTGGGTTATGTATTAACGCTAGATAACGCGATGGCAGGTGTTAAGTATTATATTATTCCTGATTTTTCTAAAATGAATGCCAGTGTGTTAAATGGTGCGTTAGCGCAAGCATTTTTCTCATTATCGCTTGGTATGGGTATTTTAATGACGTATGCGTCTTATATATCTAAAAAGGACGACATTGTAGGCAGTGCAAAAATGGTTGCGATTACCGACTCATTAGTTGCGTTTGTTGCAGGTTTAATGGTGTTACCGGCTATTTTTAGCTTTGATCCAAATACAGACCCAGCAACGCTTTCTGATTCATCAGTATCGATGATATTTGTATACCTTCCTAAAATATTGTTAGCACTGCAACATGATATTGGTTACTTTGGTGCATCGGCAGTGGCATTCTTATTCTTTTTATTAGTATTTTTTGCTGCAATTACATCACTCGTTTCTATTGTAGAAGTACCTACAGCAACATTAAGCGATCGCAAAGGCATAAGCCGTAAAAAAGCATTGGGTATTTTAACCTTAGCCACAGGCGTACTTACAATTTTATGTACTATGTCGTTTGGTATGGTAGATAGCTTAACGTCGTTTACTGGTTACGGCGGTGAAAGTAAAAGCTTTTTTGATGTAGTTTACGATGTATTTTACGACACCATCTTACCGCTTAACGGTTTAATGGTGTGTTTATTTGTAATGTACCGCTGGAAAAAAGCAAATTTAAGTAAAGAGTTGAGCATAGGCTCGCCTAATTATGCAGGCAGCTTTATGGAAAAATATGTTAACTTTTCGCTTTCAACGTTTATTCCAATTATTTTAGCGACTATATTTATAAACACAGTTGCAACTAAGTTTTTTGGATTGAAATTATTTGGTTTTTAAAAACTGATTAATATTAATTAAGCCGCGTATTTCGCGGCTTTTTTATGTCTGAAATAAATGTACAGCTAATATTAATTGTATTAACGCTGCAGGGTTGACTTGCGTCCTTGTAAGCCTTAGCCTCCCTGACTTTATTTTATATTATGGTTAAATTCCCACGCTTAATTAATTTCATTATGCGTGTATTTAGGAGCATTCAATGAATAAAGCACAACTAGTTACCGCTATGGCTCAAAAAAGTGAGTTAACTAAAAAAGACGCACAAGCAGCACTTACCAGTTTACAAAAAGTAATTACTAAGTCGCTAGCAGAAGGGGATCAAGTTCAAATAAACGGTTTTGGTACTTTTGCATTAAGCTATTACCCAGCACGCACTGGGCGTAATCCACAAACCGGTGCCAGTATTGAAATTGAAGGAGCTAATAAAGCAGTGTTTAAAGCTTCTAAAACGTTAAAAGATGTTCTTTAATTTAATTCTCCGTTAAACACTTTATTTATAAAAACAGAAAAGGGCATTTTAAAAATGCCCTTTTTTAATTTCCGTTGTAGTTTATTAAAGCGCTGTAGCAGCTTTCATTTTAGCTACAAAGGCTTTTAATTGTGTGGTCATGGTGGGTAAATCATCAAGGTTTGCTTCGATAATTTTAACCACTGCCGAGCCCGAAATAGCCCCCGCAGCACCGGCACTTAATGCGGCTTTTACATCATCAGGCGTTGAAATACCAAAACCTAATAGTGCTGGTGCGCTATGGTATTCTTTTAATTTAGTTACAATGTTGCCCGCTGGCATTTGCGCTTTTTCGTCAGTGCCGGTAACTCCCGCACGCGACAGTAAATAGGTGTAACCTCTGCCATACGATGCGCATGCACGAAGCGTGTCGTCATCAGCATTAGGGGTGGCAATAAAGATAGGGTCTACACCGTTTGCCATGGCTGCTTTTCTAAATGTTTTTGACTCATGCAGTGGCACATCGGCCACTAAAATAGAGTCTACGCCGGCGGCTTTAGCATCTTTATAAAAGGTGTCTATACCGCGCTTAAAAACTAAGTTTGAATATAGTAATAAACCAATTGGAATATCTGCATTGTACTGGCGTATTTGTTTAATAATATCAAAGCAGTCTTGGGTGTTAATGTGTACATTAAGGGCGCGAATATTTGCTTTTTGAATGACTGGTCCATCAGCAATTGGATCTGAAAACGGAATACCTAACTCTAGGGCATCAGCGCCGCCATCAATTAAACTTTTAATAATAGCAATACTTTGCTCTTTACCGGGGTCGCCAATAGTTACAAAGGGTACAAATGCCCCGTGTTTTTGCTCATTTAGGGCTGCAAACATTTTACCGTAGCGATCTGTTTTTACTTGGCTCATATTTGACCTCCTTGCGACAATACATTGTGAACGTGGGCTAAGTCTTTATCGCCTCGGCCACTTAAATTAACCACTATAATGCTTTCATCAGTTAGCGCTTCTGCATATTTAAGTGCATAAGCGAGGGCGTGGCTAGATTCGAGCGCCGGAATAATACCTTCATTTTTGGCAAGCGACTGAAAAGCGTCTAGTGCTTCGGTGTCGGTAATGGCTACATATTGTGCACGACCTGTTTCGTGTAAAAATGCATGTTGCGGCCCAACAGCTGGGTAATCAAGGCCGGCAGATACAGAATACGACTCTTCTATTTGGCCGTCGTCATTTTGCATAATATAGGTGTAAGTACCGTGCAATATACCTTTAGTACCTTTACAAATAGTAGCACCGTGCTCGTGTGTATCTAAACCTTTACCAGCAGGCTCAACACCAATGAGCTTTACACTTGGCTCGTTAATAAAATCACTAAACATACCAATGGCATTAGAACCGCCGCCAACACAGGCAATAACGGCATCAGGTAGGCGACCTTCAGCTTTTAGCACTTGTTGTTTTGCTTCTTCACCAATAATTTTTTGGTATTCACGCACAATAGTTGGGAATGGGTGTGGGCCCGCTGCAGTACCAAGTAGGTAGTGCGCATCTTGATAATTTGCTGACCAGTCACGTAGTGCTTCGTTTACAGCATCTTTTAATGTGCCTGAACCCGCTGTTACCGGAATCACAGTCGCGCCCATTAGCTCCATTCTAAATACGTTTGGTTGCTGACGTTCAACGTCTTTTGCACCCATGTAAATACGGCATTTTAAACCCAGCAGAGCACAAGCAAGTGCTGTAGCAACACCATGTTGGCCTGCACCTGTTTCGGCAATAACCTCTGTTTTACCCATACGTTTAGTTAATAACGCTTGGCCAAGTACTTGGTTAGTTTTGTGCGCGCCACCGTGCAGTAAATCTTCACGCTTTAAATACAGTTTAACCTTTGGGTTTTTAATTAAATTACGCGTTAAAGTAAGTGGCGTAGGGCGACCCGCATACTCGTTAAGTAATTTTGAAAGCTCAGCCTGAAACTGTGGATCTTTTTGTGCTTTGTTAAATTCGTTTTCTAACTGCTTAAGCGCAGGGACAAGTAGCTCGGGTACAAACATACCGCCAAACTCGCCAAAATAAGCTGGATTTTTCATTTTAACCTCAATAATTTCTAATACTTGTAAATGCGTTTTGTAATTTGTTAGGGCACTTTTTACCCGGAGACTGTTCCACTCCAGAATTAAGGTCTAGCCCTAAGGCGCCTTGAAAAAGTGCCTCTTTAATGTTCTCAGGATTTAAGCCTCCAGCAAGCATAAAGGGGGTGGTGGCATCACGTAGCACCGACCAATCAAATGTTTTACCTGTACCGCCAGCTTGGGTGTTGCTGTGGGTGTCGTACAAAATGCGATCAACACCATGTACTGGAGTCGGCAATGCATCTTTTATTGCCTGTGCTTTCCAAATTTCGCAGTCGCTAGGTAGTTGTGTACGCAAGGTGGTAATGTAATCGTCACTTTCTTGACCGTGTAATTGCACAGCCGCCAATTTTAACACACTTGCGTACTGGGCTACTTGCTCTATAGGCGCATCTACAAATACCCCAACAAAGTTAAGCGGTGCACTTTGGCTAAGCTCTATGGCGCAGTCTAAGTCGACATAACGAGGCGACTTGGGGTGAAAAATTAACCCGCCATATACGGCGCCACTTTCATACGCTGCAAGCGCATCTTGGCTGCGCGTTAAGCCACATACTTTGTTATCGCCTAATATAACTCTTTTGCAGGCTTGTTCTAAATCGCGTTCGCTCATAAGTGAGCTGCCAATTAAAAAGCCATCGCAAAGTGGCGCTAATCGTTTTACGTCTTGGTGGGTGTAAATACCCGACTCCGAAATAACGACTTTATTAGCCGGAATAAGTTTACGTAGCTTTTCGGTGGTGGCTAAATCTGTACTTAAATCGCGTAAGTCTCTGTTGTTAATGCCAATTATTTTAGCATCAAGGGCAAGCGCACGGTGTACTTCTGCTTCGTTACTTACCTCAGTTAGCACCGACATATTTAACGAGTCAGCAACGCTATGCAATGCTTTATAGCTTTCATCGTCAAGTACTGAGAGCATTAATAATATAGCGTCGCCGCCATAAATACGTGCCATATATACTTGATACTCGTCTATAAAAAAATCTTTGCAAATAAGAGGCTGCTCTACTTGGCTACGTACAAACTCTAAGTAATCAAAGCTGCCTTGAAAATACTTGGTGTCGGTTAGCACGCTCATACAGCTGGCATACTTTTTATAAACCGAGGTTATTTCAGTTAAATTAAAAGGTTCTCTAATAAGCCCTTTAGACGGCGATGCTTTTTTACATTCTAAAATAAACTGAATGCCAGGGGCTGCAAGTGCTTTATAAAAGCTGCGAGTTGTTGGCACCGCAAGATGCTTAAAGTTATCTAGTGGGCGAGCGGCTTTGCGCTCAATTAGTTCTAATTTTTTATCAGCAACAATTTTGTCTAATACATTAGCCATTACTTACCTCAATAATTGCATTTAGTGTGTTCATGGCTTGCCCTGAACTTAATAACGTGTGTACTTGTTGTGCGCCGTCTTTTAGCGATTGCGCTTTACCACTTAGGTATAACAGTGCGGCCACATTGACAATAATAGCGGCATTATGCGCTTCATCACCCTTACCTTGCAAAATAGCAAGAGAGACATTAGCGTTGTATTGTGGGCCTTCACCGGTTAGTTGTTCAAGTGAATAGTTTGCAAGGTCAAAGTCACTTGGGTTAAGCGTATACTCGCTAATGTTGCCATTATTTAACTCAACCACAGTAGTTGGGCCGTGCAGAGCAATTTCGTCGGTGCCAGAGCCATGTACTATCATTGCGCGCTTGGTGCCTAGGGTTCTTAATGTTTGTGCCATAGGTAGGCATAAATTGGGGTTGTATACCCCGAGTAACTGTACTTCAGGCGCAGCTGGATTTACCAAAGGCCCTAAAATATTAAAAATAGTGCGTGTTTTAAGGGCAGTACGTACTCCCATTGCGTGGCGCACGCCTGGGTGATACTGAGGTGCAAACAAAAAAGTAAAGCCTGTTTGTTCTAAACAATTTGCCGCTTGTGCTGGCGTCATTTCAATATTGATGCCCAATGCTTTGAGTAAATCGGCAGAGCCTGAGTTACTTGAGACACTGCGATTACCGTGTTTTACCATATTAATACCTGCCGCGGCTGCAACAATAGCAGCGGTAGTGCTAATATTAATTGTATTAGAGCCATCGCCACCGGTGCCGCAGCAATCAGCAAGTTGGTTACGGGTAGTATTAAAGGCAAGCGCATTTTCTCGCATAGACGCCGCAGCGCCAGCTATTTCATCGCTGATTTCGCCTTTTGATTTTAACGCTATAAGCAGTGCGCTAAGCTCAATATCACTCATGTTACCTTGCATTATTTCATCAAACAGCGCTTTAGATTGCGTGTAGCTTAATGATTGGTTGCTTATCAGTTGCTCAATTGCAGTTTGAATGCTCGCATTGTGCATATTAGCACTGAGAACATTAATGTTTTGCTTGGTTTGTATACTCATTATGTTCTCCTTTATTGGCTAGCGGTTAAGTAGGCAATGCTTTGCTGTAATAGCTGCGCGCCGTTTGGGGTTAAAATAGACTCAGGATGAAACTGATACCCTAAAACATTGTCATCATGATGATAAATAGCCATAGGAATATCTTGGTATTGGGCAATTACTGCAATATTATCAGGCACTTTAGTGGCCATTAAAGAGTGATAACGCGCTACGGGCATAGTGCTGCCCATACCGTTAAATACTGGGTGTTCACCTAAATCAATTATTGACGATTTGCCGTGTACGGTTTCCCCAGCATGGCCAATTACGCCGCCATAACTTTGGGTTAAAGCTTGCTGGCCTAAACAAATACCCAGCATAGGGAAGTGACCTTTGGTAAGCGCTATTAAATCCATTAAGCAGCCTGCATTACTTGGTGTGCCAGGGCCTGGGGAAAGTACTAATAGCACTTGGCCTTGCTCTTGGCGCATTTTATTAAAAATAACCTCAGCGCTAATATTGTTTCTGTAAACAACCAGTTCACAGCCAAGCATAGTTAGCTCGTCAACTAAGTTATAGGTAAACGAGTCAAAGTTATCTAAAAAGTAAATTTTAATTGGGTGTTGCTGGCTCATGTTAACCCGCCTCGAAAGTAGATTTAATAGCAGTAATAACCGCTTGTGCTTTAGCACGGGTTTCGTTTGCTTCTGACTGCGGATCTGAGTCAAATACCACTCCGGCTCCGGCTTGCACGTAAGCAATATTATTTTTTACAAAGGCTGAGCGAATAACAATGCAGGTATCCATAGCGCCATCACCGGTTAAATAACCTACAGCGCCACCGTAGCTACCACGGCGTTTACCTTCGGTTTGGCGCACAAGTTCTGCAGCGCGTACTTTTGGTGCACCAACTAAGGTTCCCATGTTCATACATGCTTGGTATGCGTGTAGTGCATCAAGCTCTGGCTTTAGCGTGCCGACAACGCGCGACACTAAATGCATTACTTGAGAGTAGCGGTCTACTTTTAATAGCTCTTTTGCAAAGCGCGTACCGGCTACGCTAATACGGGCAACATCGTTACGGGCTAAATCAACTAGCATTAAATGCTCAGCGCGCTCTTTTTGATCGTTTCTCAGCTCAAGCTCGATGCGGCTATCTAAGTCTAGATTTATTTGACCATTCGCAAATTTGCCACGCGCTCGAGTACCTGCAATTGGATACACTTCGACCTGTTTTGATGCCACAGTGTATTTAAGTGCTGACTCGGGTGATGCACCAAATAAAGCAAAGTCTTCGTCGCGCATATAAAACATATACGGGCTGGGGTTTTGCTGTTTAAGTTTGCTGTAAGCATGAAGTGGATCGGGGCAAGGCAGCGAGAAAGTACGCGAAGGCACAACCTGAAATATATCGCCATCTACAATATTCTTTTTAAGCTTAATTACTTGTTCGCAGTAAGTTTCGTCGCTTATATCAATAGCAACATCGCATTCGCCGCTTTGCATCTTGGCGCTAAATTGTGCAGCGTTATCGCATAAGGTATTTAAGCGCTCTAACTCTTTACCTACTTCAAAGCAGTTTGCATGTACGTCGGGGCCATTAAATACATTACCAATAAGTTCTGTGGTTTGTTTTTGATGATCAATTACCACTAGTGTTTCGGCTAAATAAAATACGTAATCGGGGCAGGTGTTTTCGCCGTCTGGCACATCACTTAACTGTTCAAAATTGGCTACCATATCGTAGGCAAATACACCGCCTAAAAAAACCGAAAAAGGATTGTTGGTGGTGCTTTTAATACTGTTAATACAGGTGCGCAGTGCACTGAATGCATTATCGGCAACCAACTTACTCGCTTCGTCAATATCATTGTTTGAGCTTAAGTACGCAAGCGTTAATGTTGTCTCGTTTAGAGTGGCTTCGCAGCTTTTTACATTGGCTTGTAAATAGCTTAGTAGCTGTTGCCCATTATTTGATTGCGCTGTAATCGTTACGGTTTTACCCTGGCATACAATACGCAGTGCGCAATCAACTAAAATTAAACTTTTAACACTGTCTTTAGACTCAATTTCAGCCGACTCAAGCAGTAGCGAATTTGGCTTATCAAGTGCGCTATATAGTGCAAGCGGGCTACTAATATAGTCGCGTACTTGCGTAATGCTGGTTACTTCACCTGGTGTGGTAGTTATGTGACTAAAAATCAAACCTCATTCCCTCAAAAAAATAAAACCCCGCAATGCTGTGCAATGCGGGGTTTAAATAACGATATCTAAATTACAAACAGATCATTACCGTCCCGCTAAATTAAGCGCCACCAACGATGTGTAAGAGTAAGATTGTTATTCATGTTTTTTAGCCTCTAATGCTTTTTATTTTTTCCAGTCGTTACTGGTTAAAAAGATACGTTTAAATAATAATTATAAAATTTAGTGATAAAAAAACCCGCACAGTTGCGGGTTTTGAATATTTGTTAGACACGACAATTCATCACCCGGAAATTACGAGTGCCACCACCAAATAGTGTTTAAAGTAGAATTGTTCATTATTGTTAATGCTTATAGTGTCTTTAAGTGGCTACAGTAAAACGTATCATATGCTTTGATGTCAAGTGTTTATTTAAAAACAATTTAGTTAAAAAACTTGTTATACTAATTACCGATACTTTCCACACTTAATTTTAAGTAGTTTTCTTTTGATAAAATATGATTTACATAGCCATACAACACATTCCGATGGGCAGCTAAGCGTTGCAGAGCTATTGCATCGTGCTGTTGATAAAAATATAGATGTGTTTGCTATTACAGATCACGATACTGTGGCGGCCATAAAGCCTGCTCAGCATATTATTGATACCGAAAACCTACCATTATTGCTGATCACTGGAGTTGAAATATCAACCCGCTGGGAAAGCTTTGAAATTCATATTGTGGGGTTAAATATTGATACTGAAAATTCAGACCTAACGGCTTTATTGCTAGAGCAACAGCAAAAACGCGAAACTCGCGCGTTAGAAATAGGTACACGCCTAGCTAAAAATGGCTTTGATGATATTTACGAGCAAGCAAAAGAGCTTGCAAAAGATGCGCAAATTACTCGCGCGCATTTTGCTCGCGCTTTAATAGCACGCGGTGTTGCAAAAAACTTTCCCGGGGTATTTAAAAAATACTTAGGGCGCGGAAAAACCGGTTATGTACCAAGTAGTTGGTGCGATATGAAAACGGCTATTAAGGCGATTCATGCCGCTGGTGGAGTGGCGGTTTTAGCTCACCCTAGCAGTTATCAAATGTCTAATAAATGGCTACGCAAATTATTGGTTGAGTTTAAATCTGTTGGCGGAGACGCAATGGAAGTTGCTCAGCCTCAGCAAGCACCAAGTGATCGTCAATTTTTAGGCGAGTTGAGCCGTGAGTATGATTTGTTGTGTTCACAAGGGTCTGATTTTCATTTTCCGACAAGCTACTTAGAGCTTGGTAAAAATCTATACTTACCTAAGGATTGCCGCGGCGTTTGGCAAGCTTGGGAAAAGCAAGAAGGAGCAGCAACATGAGTCAACTATTTCATATTCATCCAGAGAATCCACAATCAAGGTTAATTCAACAAGCTGCCGATATAATTAAGCAAGGCGGCGTTGTTGTTTACCCTACAGATTCGGGGTATGCCATAGGGTGTAATATTGGTAATAAACAAGCAAAAGAGCGTATTGAGCGTATTCGTGGCATAGAAAAACACCATAACTTTACCTTAGTGTGCCGCGATTTATCTGAGCTTTCTACGTATGCACGCGTAGATAATCAAACCTTTAGATTAATAAAAAACAATACTCCCGGGCCTTATACTTTTATTTTTAAAGGCACTAAAGAAGTACCAAAACGTTTATTAAACGACAAGAAAAAAACCATAGGTATACGCGTTATAGCGCATCCTATTGCGTGTGCATTACTAGAGGAACTTGGCGAGCCACTCATGTCGTGTTCACTTATTTTACCAGGTGAAGAATACACTGAGTCAGATCCAGATGAAATTATTGAGCGATTAGATAAACACGTAGATTTAATTATCCATGGTGGTTATTTAGCAGAGCAAGCAACCACAGTGGTTGATTTATCTGAAGATGAAGTGCAAATTTTGCGTGTTGGCTGTGGTGATACTAGTCCGTTTGAGTAAAAAATAGTGAACGAAGAAAACACCAAACCAATAAGCACCCCCATTGAAAAGCCAGTGCAGCAAAAGCTGCCACTGGCTTTTTTACATGGTAAAGCCATGGTTGATAAACCGTCTGATTTATATATTCCGCCAGATGCGCTGGAAATTATTTTAGAAACGTTTGAAGGCCCGCTCGATTTATTGCTGTATTTAATAAAAAAACACAAGCTTGATGTTCTCGAATTGTCTATTTTTAGTATTACAGAGCAATACATGAGTTATGTTGAAATGATGACTGAGTTTCAACTCGAACTTGCGGGCGAGTATTTAGTGATGGCAGCCTTATTGGCGCAAATAAAATCTCGTTTACTGTTGCCCGTACACAAAGAGCTAGAAGAAGAGGAAGATCCACGTGCAGAGCTTATTAAACGTTTGCAAGAATACGAGCAATTTAAAAAAGCCGCCGAGAACTTAGACGAAATTCCGCGGGTGGGTCGTGATATTTTTGTAGCCCATGCTGCTATGCCGGTGGCTGAAAATATCACTGAGCAGCTTCCTGAAGTGCAACTTAAAGATTTACTTTTTGCCCTGAGCGATATAATGGCGCGCGCTAAAACACTAGAACATCACTTAATTAGCGCCGAAGTACTTTCTACCCGTGAACGCATGAGCCAAATATTGCAGCAGTTATCACATACTCAATCGGCTTTACCATTTAGTGCACTTTTTACTGTTAATGAAGGGCGAAGCGGTTCAGTGGTTAGCTTTATCGCTATACTTGAGCTGGTAAAAGAAGGGTTAATTACCTGCCTGCAAGTCACATCAGATAGCCTTATTTATGTGAGCCTCAGTAAAAAATCGACTCAATAGTTATTAATAAGCACTCAAAAACAACCTCTTTTAATAACGATTACAATTAACAATAGTTATTAAAAAGCTCTGCATGCAAGTCTTATAATTCTCTACTTATTACCTACTAGTTAATAAAATTGGCTGCGTAAACATACTTCTGTGCGTATATGCACGTAAAGTGTTTGTAAATGTTATTCCTATTTATGCTCTTGCGCGATATTGTAGGTGTAATAACATAAAGGAATAAAGACATGTTTAAAAACTCGCCTGCATCTTACGGGCTTATTGCGATTATTTTACATTGGCTAATGGCATTAACTATCTTTGGTTTATTTGGCCTTGGCTTGTACATGGTAGAACTTACCTACTACGATAGTTGGTATAAAGGCTCATTAGACTTGCATAAAAGCATAGGTTTGACTTTAGCTGCGGTGTTTTTGTTTAGAATTTTATGGCGCTCTTTTTCGACTCAACCTAAGCCACTGGGTACTAACAAAACAATGAACCAAATAGCGCACACTGCCCATATTATTATGTACATTATTTTGGCGGTTATTGTTGTAGCAGGCTATTTAATTTCTACCGCAGATGGGCGAGCTATCGAAGTGTTTACGTTATTCAATGTGCCAGCAATAAACTTTACATTTGACGGACAAGCCGATATTGCTGGGGAAGTGCATTATTACGCAGCCTGCACTTTAATTGGTTTTGCTGTACTGCATGCACTAGGTGCATTAAAACACCATTTTATAGATAAAGATAAAACATTAATTCGAATGATTAAACCAATTAACGCTAAAAATTAATAGCTAACCTGAACTCAGATTAGCTATTAATGTTAACGGGTATTTACCAATAAAAGGATGATTACAATGAAAAAACTACTATTAAGTACCGCGGTATCAGGCGCTATGCTGCTATCGGCAAGTGCTGTAAACGCTGCTGATTATGTGATTGATACACAAGGCGCACACGCGTTTGTAAATTTTAAAATAAAGCATTTAGGCTATAGTTGGTTACATGGTCGCTTTAATACCTTTGACGGTACATTTAGTTATGATGCAAAAACACCAAACGCATCACAGATCACGGTAAACATTGATACCACGAGTTTAGATTCTAACCATGCAGAGCGTGATAAGCACTTACGAGGTAAAGATTTTTTAAATGTTAGTAAATACCCAACGGCAACGTTTAAAAGTACCAGCGTAAAGTTTGATGACGACGATTCTGGTGAAGTGACGGGTGAGTTTACTTTGCATGGCGTTACTAAAACCATTACCTTTGAAATAGATAAAGTAGGCGAAGGTAAAGATCCATGGGGTGGTCATCGTGTAGGCTTTGAAGGCGAAACTAGCCTTAAGTTAGCTGACTATGGCATTGACTACAATTTAGGCCCTGCATCAACTCATGTTGATATTGGTTTATCTATTGAAGGTATTCGTCAGTAATATCTGAAGTAAGCACTTCGATAAAAACGCCACATTATGTGGCGTTTTTTGTTTCTGCTATGCGTGTTTTAAGCTTTATTTTTAAATGCGGAGGTAACCAGCGCATTAATATTTGCGTATAAGCTTGGGTTTGTTTAATTATTTTTAGTTGTTCATTTAACAAAGCAATGTGTTTGGCACCTTGCTGGTTTTTAGTGCAACCTATATAGCCATAACTTAACTCAGGTGACTCTAGAAGGGGTCGCTGTGTTAGGTTTTTATCAAAATTCATAGATTTAGCTAAATAGTAGTGCTCGCTTGGGTAACCTAATAACAAATCAATGCGTTTTAAATTAAGCATATAAGTAAGGCTTGCTAAGCTATCTCGGGTAGGTCTAATAATTAAATTTATATCGGGTGTGGTATTAATAAGTGTGTCTATTTCGTTACCGTAAGAGCGGCTCATAGAAATACCTAAAGTTAACTTATCAGCCGTAATTAAAGAGGCTAACGACACCGCTTTATCAGCAGGTAGCTTAAGTGCTCTACTGAGCTTAATATGCATAGCTACTGCAGGAGAAAGGCCAGTAGTAGAGCTTTCATCAGTAAAGTAAATGCGCTCTTCTCTAAAACTATTTTTATACAGTGACAAAGCACACGTATTGGCTGAGGTATTGGAGAGTTCTTGGATAACTCTGCCCGAAGGAATGAGTATTCTATTAAAAGTAATATTGGGGAGTTGTTTTTCGAGTAAAGAAATAATGCTTTCGTCGCGACCTTGGTGTTTGTTTTCTCCATTTAAAATGTAGTAGGGTGCAAAGTCATGCGTTAACCAGTTAATGGTGTTAGCAATAACTGGTGAGCTGAATAAGCTAAGTATAAAAACAACTAAAAATGCGCGGAGCATTACAAAAATTACCTACTATTATTCTATTAACCTTAAGTGTAGCTAATAAAGTGATAAAAAGTAAAATGCCAGCAACAAGGCTGGCATTTAATTTTGATTATTGCGCTAATAAGTAGGCAAATTATAATCAGTGTAGGTTAGCTGGCTTTTAGCCATTTAACAAATTGACGCGCATCGCTTGCTTTTTGAAACAATGCATTTTTTAAACCTTGTGTATCACTAAAAATTACACGATGTTTGTTTACTGAAATTGACTGCACTGGATGTGCAATTTGGATCATAGACCCGTTATATTTATAAGACATAATAAAACTCACTTTATTCTTGTTATTTATTCTGCGCTATTTTTTATAGCTATATGCAGTTAATAAATTAACGATGTTGTGTTTAGCTTCATTACAGTGTTGACGATCTTTATGACACTTTTGCGATGATAATAAAATCATCTCGGTATTATTTAAGGGGTTCTCGCCGTACAATAACTTAGCTTTTGAATATACGTTTTGCGGGGCTTACTGGATCAGGGTAAATGGTTAACCGCGGTGGTTTATTTAAACCAGAGAGGGAAGGTAACCCAGTTGTATTTTATATGCAAGCTTTTTGTTATATTATTTATGACAGCCACTATCAATAACTTAAAAGGGAAATGATGCAATACCTAGTTATCAGCGATATTTACGGTAAAACACCTTGTTTACAGCAATTAGCTAAGCACTTTAATGCTGAAAACCAAATAGTTGATCCCTATAATGGAGTTCATCAAGCCCTTGAAAATGAAGAGGAATACTATAAGTTATTTATTAAACACTGTGGCCATGACGAATATGCAGCCAAGCTCGAAGAATATTTTAATAAATTAAGCAAACCCACTATTTGTATTGCATTTAGTGCCGGTGCTAGCGCTGCATGGCGGGCACAAGCGAGTACTACAACTACACATCTTAAAAAAGTAATTGCTTTTTATCCTACGCAAATACGTAATTATTTAAATATAGATGCTATTCATCCATGTGAATTCATTTTCCCTGGGTTTGAACCGCACTTTAATGTAGATGAATTAATAACTAATTTATCGGCCAAAAACAATGTGCGCTGTTTAAAAACACTATACCTGCATGGCTTTATGAATCAGCAGTCACAAAATTTTAGTGAATATGGTTACCAATATTTTTATAAAGTTATAAAAACAGCGAATAGCGAAGCGCATTAAAAATGCCCGGCTGTAAATAATAAGTGCGTATAAAAACCACTAAGATTACTTTTACAGTTTTAATTATTATAAGCTGCGCCAATTCAAAAACTCATTTATTAACAGCTATAAAATGGCAAGTTCTGACTATTCATTACTGTAATAGTCGCTATAAAAAGCAACTGCAGACACGCTTAATTTAACATGCTTTAATCGAGGGTAATGTACTTTTGATGGATGTTAGCTTTGCAGTATCAACATATTAATGTGCCCGAACAGGGGCAAAGCATAAAAATAGCAAAAAATGGCCAATGGCAAATTCCGTTGCAACCTATTATTGCTTACATTGATGGTGATGGAGTAGGCCAAGATGTGATGCCTGTAATGCGAAAAGTGGTTGATAGCGCGATAGCGCATTGTTACCAAGCAAAGCGAAAAATTCATTGGATGCAGGTATACAATGGTGAGCAAGCAGCCAAACTATATGATGGTGATTGGTTTCCACAAGAAACAATAAATGCAGTAAGAGAATGTAAAATAGCGATTAAGGGGCCATTAACGACTCCTTTAGGTGGTGGTTTTCGCTCGCTTAACGTTGCACTTAGACAAGAAATGGATTTATTTGTCAATATGCGCACTATAAAAGGCTTTAGTGCATTGCCATCGCCGTTAAAAAATCCTTATTTAACTAATATCACTGTGTTGCGCGATAGCAGTGAGGATGTTTACTCGGGTATAGAGTGGCAAGCTGGTAGTGTTGAAAGCGAAAAAGTACTCGATTTTTTATGCGAAGAAATGGGGGTTACGCGTTTAAGGTTTACCCAAGAATGCGGAATTGGCATTAAAAACATTTCTAAAGAAGGCTCAGAGCGCCTAGTACGTTACGCAATTAATTACGCGCTAAAAAATAACAGCGAATCGCTGACTTTAGTGCACAAAGGCAATGTGCTTAAATTTACTGATGGTGCATTTAAACGCTGGGGCTTTGCACTCGCTAAGCGTGAATACCAAGCCATTGACGATGAAAACGGCCGTTGGTTACATATTCCACGACAAGGGCAGCCACCACTTATAATTAAAGAAGTTATAGCCGATAACATGTTACAGCAGTGTTTAATGCACCCAGAGCAATTTGATGTAGTTGCAACGACTAATCAAAATGGTGACTTTTTAGCAGATATGCTTAGCGCACAAGTAGGTGGAGTAGGCATAATGCCGGCGGCTAATTTAAATAATGAGGTAGCATTTTTTGAACCCACGCACGGTACATTTGCGCGTATTGCTGGGCAAAATAAAGCGAATCCGAGCAGCAGCATTTTAAGTGCGGTATTAATGCTTAAGTTTATGCAGTGGCATGAGGCGGCTAATTTAATAGAAAATGCCTTAGAGCGCACGTTAGCGGCGGGAGAGGTTACGTTTGATTTGCTATCTGAGCCTCATAACTCGATGCCCTTAAGCTGTACAGACTTTGCACTTAGGGTCATCGAGCACTTTTAAACAACACCATTATTAGGCTGCAGATACGTTAACAAGGTTTACGCGATGCGTACATGCACGATTAGTTAACTGCGCAGCACGATGATAAATAGCATGTGCATCTTGGTCGGTATTAAATGTGCCGCTAAGCGTATCCATTAACGCAACTACAATAATGGCTGGAACTTGGCAGCAATGCTCATCCAGAACAGCTTCTGTTGTTTGCGAGTCTACATTGCAATAAGGGTGGTTATTATGCTGATAAGCATTAAGCAATGTTTGCACGTCTAAAACATCATCCGCATTATGTTTAGTTTTACGACAAGTACAGCCAAATTCATCTACTAAAGTGGCAAGTACCTGATAAATATCATCGCTTGGCATCGCCGCTTGTGGTGCTAACTGCTGCTCAATAAATTGATGAAAATGGCTATTAATAAACAATCCGTCTTGTTGGGTGAAGCTTGATGAAGTTTGCATAATTATTACTCTTAGTTAGTTGGCTTAACTTCACTCTAGCGCTAACTCTAGTATTAATAAAATTGTTGTTTTCAATAACTGATATTGATTATATCAATACTGTTAAATTACGACGAATTTTAGTGTGTTTAGCAAGGCTACATTAAGCCTAATTAGCTTACAGTAGCCACAGTTGTTAATTTTACAAACTAGATACAGAGGCTTAACCACACTGGTATAAGTATCTATTATTAGTAAGTTAACAGATAACACTTAACAATAACCTTGTTACACAGGCAATGGTTTAACCACTAACTAACAATAAAGAGACTGCTATGAAAATTTTTGCTCCTGCTATTATTATCACCACATTAATGCTTTCGGCTTGTGGTAATGAGCCACAAGACAACAGCCACACCGACGTAAAAAACACGGCACAAACAGCGGTAATAGTGCATAACTATCAGTGTGAAAGTGGTAATACAATGGCGGTAACTTACCCCTCTACAGACACTGCAACAGTTGACTATTTAGGTACAGAATACGAAATGAAGATTGCTGTGTCGGCCAGTGGTGCGCGCTATATAAATGACAAGTACGAGTTTTGGACTAAAGCATCAGGTACTGGCTCTGAAGGCACGCTGTTTAGCCATATGCAAGATGGTAGCACCGGTGATGCAATTGAAACATGTACAGCGCTATAAGCCTTATTAATACGCATTAAAGCCTAAGTTTAGGCGAATTTAACGAGTAATTTGCAACACCTACTGTGCAAGTTACTCGTTGTAAATTTTATATACCTTTGCACTAGTATTACTACCTGTCGGCAATTGTTTTTGCAAATTCCAGTAGTTCTCTGCGTAACCATTGGTGCGCCGATGCATGATGCAACAATGGGCTCCAGATCATTTTTACCTCAATAGGTACAATTTGAAAAGGTACTGGGCTGATAACCAAGTTAGTATGCGTAGTTAACAGCTTAGCTTGGCGACGTGGTAATGTAGCAATTAACTTATCTGACTGGCACAGTAAACTGGCAATCATATAGTGGCGTGTAAAAACGCGTATTTTTCGAGTTTGTTCTAATTGCCACAGTGCTTCGTCTACCCATCCTAACTTTTGCTTACCAGATTTATTAGTAACAGCGGGCTCAGGCCCCCAACCTGCACGATTTACCCAAATATGTTCGCTTTTTAAGTAATCTTCTAGGCTCGACTGTTGTAAAAATTGATTATTGGGGTGCGTTAAACAACAATAGTTATCGCGCCAAACCGTAGCTTGGTGAAACGAGCGTGGTAGGCCATTAAAGCGGTTAATTGCTAAATCTATGGTGCCTTTTTCCATATCTTGCAGATTTACATCACTTGGGCTGAGTATATCAAAGTTTATTCCTGGGTTTTTACTCAACTGCTCAGTTATAAAAGGGGCGATTAACGTCGACTCTAAATAATCGTTTGCCATAATTCTAAACGTTACTTTGGCACTTGTCGGATCGAATAGCTCAGTGGGCTGAGTAATTTCTTCAGCCATTTTAAGTAATAACTCTATTTCGGGCTTTAGTGCCAGCGCTTTTGCTGTGGGCGCCATAGAGCCTGAAGCCCGCACCAAAAGCGGGTCGTCAAATAAGTCACGCAGCCGCTTTAACGCATTACTCATAGCAGGTTGGGTAAGTGCGAGTTTATTAGCCGCTTTAGAAACACTTTTTTCGTCTATTAGTACGTTTAGGTACACAAGCAAGTTGAGATCGACATTTCTTATATTCATTTAATCAATCTTATTTATTTACTGTATTAATTATCTAAATTAAAGCCTGCTTGCTAAGGTGTAAACAACTAAAAAATAATAGCCGTAATAAGCCTAGTAAATATGCCAGATACAATAACGAATAAACTGCAAAATAGTACAGTGCAAGATGTGATTGCGACTAAGTTAGCGCGCGCCGTTTTTGCTGGGTTTGAAGCTATGTTTGCCACCTTTTTAAATATAACCTTAGGCGCACAAAGCCGCTTTGAACAGCGACAATATCACGAGGTACAAAGTGCTATGCGCGAGCGTTTACAAGTGTATGAGCGCCAAGTTAAAAGTGTAAGTGAAGCGGTAAAGGTTATTGCCTACGCGGAGTTAAGCTGTCCACAGACCTGGCAATTAGCTAAAAATATTTATGGCAACATGGTAAAAAATCATGAAAACGAGCCAATAGCGCATACTTTTTTTAATTCTACCTTTGGTGCTATTTGGGACGATAAAAAAATACGTACTGTGCATTTATTTGTATTAAAAGCTAAATATCGTACTCAACCTCGACCATACGACAGCTTAGTTAAACGTATTTCATTGCAGCATGGCTTTAATAGCGCAATAAAAACGCTGATCACTAATCAGGTTTTTAGAGTGCCATTTAGTAATTTAAACCAAGATGTTGCCACCCTGCAGGCTACTTTAACGCAAGGTGCTAAGCAACAATGTCGACAAGTTTATGAGTTAATAAACTTAAATGACGGCTATATAGAATATGCATATTCACATTTTTATAGAAACAAAGCCTGTTACTTAATAGGCCGATGCATTGCTAAAAATGGCGATAATATGCCCTTTGCTATTGCCATTTTAAATACCCCCAAGGGGCTTAAAATTGATGCGGTAATGATGGGCGCCGACCAGCTAAGTTTACTATTTGGATTTGCGCGCACGTATTTTATGGTCGATACCGACCAACCAGCGCGTTATGTAGATTACTTAAGTGTACTTATGCCGCATAAACAGCGCTTTGAGCTATTTAATGCGATTGGCTTTATAAAACATGCCAAAACAGAGTTTTATCGTTATAAAGTAGATACCACTAAAAATAGCCCCGCGAGCTTTAAGTATGTGGCTGCGCCAGGTACACCGGGTATGGTAATGCTAGTGTTTACTATTGCTGGCTCAGACCATGTTTATAAAGTAATTAAAGATAAATTTAGCGCACCAAAAACCGCCACTAAAGCGCAAGTAAAAGAAAAATACAACTTTGTAAAACAAGCCGATAGAGTAGGGCGACTGGTAGATACGCATGAGTTTAGGTATTTAGCGTTTGATTTGAGCCGCTTTAGCGAGCAGTTGCTGCAACAAATGAAAGAGCACATTGGGTCCAGTTTAATTATTTCGGGCAAGGCGCTTATTTTAAAACATGTTTATGTTGAGCGAAAAATGACCCCGCTTAATTTATATATAAATGATTGCGACAGCAAAGCACTTGCACAAGTGATGCTAGATTACGGCAGAGCAATTAAAGACTTAGCCGGTGCTAATATTTTCCCTGGGGATATGCTGATGAAAAACTTTGGTGTTACGCGCTGGGGGCGGGTAGTTTTTTATGATTATGACGAAATTTGCCCACTTACCGATTGCAACTTTAGAGAAGTGCCGCAAACGCAAAATGCGCTAGAAGAGCTAAGTTCAGACTCGTATTTTGATATAGAGCCAAATGATATTTTCCCGAGTCAATTTAAAGTGTTTTTTAGTGCTAATGAATTGGCATTTAATGCTTTTAATAGTCATCACAGCGATTTATTTAACGCCCAGTTTTGGCAAACGTGCCAACAACAGGTACAACAAGGCTATTTACCCGACGTGTATCCATATAAACAAAGTTGGCGCTTTAAATAAGGTGTTTTGATCCCCATATATAAATTACATTAATTTAGTTATGCAACGTTTAGTAATAGCGTTTAGTTATATAAAGCTTAGGAGTGGCAATGAAATACATTTCTCATGAAGATGGCATACTTGCATTTAGTGAAACCAATAAACCGGTTTTAAAGAGCCATGAAGTACTGGTAAAAGTAGCCGCCATTGGTGTAAATCGCGCCGATTGTATGCAACGCCAAGGTAAGTATCCGGCGCCAAAAGATGACAGCCAAATATTAGGGTTAGAGTGCGCAGGCATCGTTTGCGATATTGGTGGTAAAGTTGATAAAATTTGGCTTAATAAACGCGTTTTTGCTTTATGTGCTGGTGGTGCTTACAGTGAATATGTTGCGGTTGATGCCAAACAGCTAATGGAGTTACCAGATGACGTGTCTATGAGAGAGGGCGCTGCAATAAGTGAAGTATATTTAACAGCATTTGGTGCTTTGTTTGAATTAGGTAAATTACAAGCTGGGCAAACGGCGTTAATTCATGCAGGTGCAAGCGGTGTGGGTGGTGCTGCAATTCAAATGGCTAAAAGCGCAGGGGCAACTGTGGTTATAACCGCAGGTTCAGATGAAAAATGTGCACATGCCAAAGCACTGGGCGCCGATCATGCTATAAACTATAAAACCACTGATTTTGTAGAATATATGAAGGCTAATAACCTAACGGCTAACACAATTGTAGATCCTGTTTCGGGTAGTTATTTAAACAAAAATGCGGCTGTTGCGGCTATGGATTGCCAAATTGTAATGCTGGCATTTTTAGATGGTCGTTTTGCTGAAGTTGATTTTGCCCGTTTACTGCAAAAACGTATCTCGTTTCATGCATCAACACTTAGAAACCGTAGTATAGAGTTTAAACGCGCATTAAGAGATGATTTTGTAGCGCGTTTTTATAGCGATATTGCAAGTAAAAGCTACGATTTTAATTTATATAAAGTGCTACCTTGGAGCCAAGCAAGCGAGGCTCATGCTATTTTAGAGCGCAATGAAAACGCCGGTAAAGTAGTGTTAAGTGTAGAATAAACCAGTACGTGTAATGTATAGGCATTGTTTATGTCTCTGGTAGTCAATATAATTTAGTTATAACACACATAATAAGGTTAATAATGAATCCAATTATCGCCACTTTAAAAGAGCATAATGTTAGCGACGAGCAAATAGCCGAGCTATTTGAAGCATTAACGCAAAACCCAATGATGGCAATGGCCATGGTGCAACAACTTGGTATACCACCTGAAAAACTACAGCAACTAATGGCAGTAGTGATGACTCAGCCGCACTTAATTAAAGAAGCGACAGACGAGTTAGGTTTAGACTTTTCGAAAGTACAAGCCGCAAAAGATAAGTTAAATCAGTAATCCCTCCGTACTTTTAACCAAGGTATAACCTTATACCTTGGTATTTTAGCTCACCTTAAACATGTTTTGTTACATTAGTAATTGAACTGCGATTGATTTTTAGCGTCTTAGTTTTAGTCGATAAAATGGTGGGAATATTGTATGAAAACACTGATTAAATTTTGGAAAAATAACCGTTCATTAATCATATTTATAGCGTTAATGAGCGTATTTAGAAGTGCAGTTGCCGATTGGTACGAAGTACCTACAGGCTCTATGCGGCCCACCATTGAAGTAGGCGACAGAGTTTTAACAAATAAAATGGCTTACGATTTACGCTTACCCTTTACGCATATACCACTAATGAAGTTAGGCGACCCACAAGCAGGTGATATCATAGTATTTGATTCAAAAAAAGCTGATAACCGCTTAATAAAGCGGGTAATAGGCGTACCTGGCGATACTGTGTCGCTTGAGCATAACGAGCTTATTATTAATGGTAAAAAGCTTAACTATGCTCGTTTGCACAGTAATTTAGGTTCACTTGATAAAATTGAAAACTTAAACGGTCATAAACACTCAATAAGAGTAGCCAATAGAGCGTCGCGATTAGCAGGGTTTGATAAAATCACAATCCCGAATAATTACTATTTAGCCATGGGGGATAACCGCGATAACAGTGCCGATTCTCGCGTAATAGGCTTGATCCCGCGTAGCGAAATGCTAGGTAAAGCAGAGCGAGTAATTGTATCGCTTGATTACGATAACTATTATTTACCGCGAACTGATCGATTATTAAAAGCGCTTGAATAAGCGTGTTTGTATTTTAGCAGCTAAATAAAAACCCGGGTTATACCCATTGAGTTGTATTGCATAAAGTAATAAAACGAATGTAAATTGATGGTAATTATAGTAGCTTGATATTCCTGCTATTTTTTAACACCTGTTCAGCAGAGTCAATAATATGAGCTTAAAGACTAAAGAATCGCCTATATTACTGTTCGATGGCGTATGCAATTTATGCACAGGCTCGGTACGCTTTGTGATTGAGCATGATCCATATAAAAAATTTCGCTTTGCGTCATTGCAGTCAACTGTAGCAAAAAACTTACTCAAGCAGCAGGGAAGTGAAGCTACAAGTAAGCTGGGTTCTGTGGTGCTTATTGACGATAGTGGCATTTGGTTTAAGTCAACAGCGGCACTTCGTACTGCTGGGCAGTTATCGGGTTTGTGGCCGTTGTTGCAAGTGTTACTCATAATACCTCGGCCATTACGAGATTGGGGTTATGATTTTATTGGTGCTAGACGTTATAAGTGGTTTGGGCGTACAAATGCTTGTTGGTTGCCAGCAGAGGACATAAGTGATCGCTTTTTAGATTAAATTTATAAATAGACTTTTAACTTTAATACGCAAATGCTAAGGGGAATTAATCATGATAGTAAGAATACTTGATAAGCTAACCTTTGCTGTTGCGTTAATTATAGCGTTGCAAGTACCGCAACTTACGGATCATTATCAGCAACATTTAGCAGGCTTGTATCAGGCAACAAAATGGCAAGTTGATGGTTATAAAGCCACCGCCCAAATGCATGCATTTCCCAGTGTTAAAGCAATGATTGATAGACACTTACGCAATAGCGAGCCAAGTGTTAAAACTGATGCACAACAAAAGCTGTTAACCCTTGATTTATTTGCAGATTTAGAAGGTGGAATGACTATATTTAAACAGGGTAACTTTTTTGAAAAACTAATTTATATGTTTACTCCCACCCGTTTCGATATATTAAAAAATACTATTGATAACTTTAAATTAGGCATACCGCTTACTTTTAGCGGTATTGCGTTTGGGCTAGTATTTGGTTTTTTATTAAATCAATTAATTATGCTACCTTTTACAATTTACTCAGTTAAAAAAAGGGCAAGTAAAGTCAACACTATCGAGAAACCAGCCCAATAATAGTATAATCATTTAAATCACCTATATAACTAGGCTCACATATTATGAGAACTGATAGCATTTATGCGATATTTATCGGCAATTTCCCTTTGTTTATTTATGGTTATAAGCATGCTTTTTGGTTGCGCTAGTTATCCTAAGGTTCAAGCCGAACCTAGCTATGCATTTAGCAAAACGCAAAATACTAGCTTAGCTAAAGGCATAGCATTAGAGGCGAGTAAACACCCTGCGAGCTCAGGGTTCTATCTACTTGGTGATGGCCTTGATGCATTTGCAACTAGGCTGTTATTAATAGAAAAAGCCGAAATGTCTATTGATGTGCAGTATTACTTATTTCATAACGATACTACGGCCAAAATATTCACTCATTACTTACTTCGTGCAGCCGATAGAGGCGTGCGGGTACGCATGTTACTAGATGACTTTGGCCACGAAAGCCAAGACGCTTTATTTAGTGCCTTGGTGCAACACCCTAATGTGTCAGTACGGTTATTTAATCCGTTTTCAAATCGCACTTTACCTTATGTTGATTTTTTAACTAATTTTAAACAGATCAATAGGCGCATGCATAACAAGTCGTTTATTGTTGATAATCAGGCGGCTATTATTGGTGGCCGTAATATTGGAGATACTTATTTTTCTGCCAATATTTACACTAACTTTTCTGATTTAGATGTACTTGGCGTGGGGGAATTTGCCCCGCGTGTGGCCACTGCATTTGATTTATATTGGAATCATTCACTCTCGGTAGCGATTAAATATATAGCGCCTGCATCGAGTGCAGCTAAACTAGAACAAGTACGAAAACAACTCGCTAAAATATATACTAGTGAGCAAAGTAAAGCCTATCTACGGCGTTTAGAGTCACTGGATATTATTGATAATTTGCTACGCGGACAGCTAGCACTTTACTGGGCAAACTCTGAATTAGTATACGATCATCCTGATAAAATAATGAATGAGAGTGATGATAATACCGGTTATATGGCCCCAGCATTAAGTAATTTACTTAATGATGCACATAGTGAAGCATTAATTGTTTCACCTTATTTTATTCCCGGTGATGCAGGCGTTGCAAGCTTAAAACGTTGGATTAATACCGGTGCTAATGTGACCATTTTAACCAATTCGCTCTCGGCCAACGACGTACCCGTTGTGCACGCCGGCTATGCAAACTATCGTAAGTCACTTATAGAGGCGGGCGTTAAATTATGGGAGTTACGCGCTACAGTAAAACCTAAGTATAAGTCTAAGTCTAAGCCTAAAATTAAATCTAAAGATAAAACAAAACATAAAAAAATCACCGATTTAGCTGGTTCATCAAAAGCGAGCTTACATGCTAAAACAATGATTTTTGATCGTAATACGCTTTTTGTTGGCTCAATGAACTTAGACCCACGTTCAATTAATTTAAATACCGAAATAGGTGTTGTAATTTACAGTGACAAAATGGCAAGCACAGCAGCAGATATATTTTTAGAAGAGTTACCTCGCCATGCATGGCGATTAGATGTCACTAAAACTGAGAATTGGTGGGGTTTTAATCACGACTTACTGTGGTTAGATGAATCAATTACACCCACTAAAGTGGTAAGTAAAAACTCTGAGCCAGAGGCCAGCACCTGGGTACGTTTTCAGGCTTGGTTATTTGGCTACCTGCCTGTAGAACACTTACTTTAATATGTGTTAAATAAGGCGGTAACCCCAATATTAATACTTAATCAGCACTCAGGGTAAGAGGTTTAACAGTTTGAATAATAATAGTATTTAAGGGTGCTTTTTTACAACAAAAGCGCCTCGTATATCGCCCAAATTAAAACCAGTCGCTTTATCGCTTGGATAAAGCTCAGTTAATTTGTTTTTTACTTCAGGCTTTAATTCACTACCATGGCAGGCTAAGCAAGCCTGCCCAGTAGGAATTGCTTTGACTAAATACCAAGCATCGGCTTTTTGTTCTTGATGTTCAATATTTGCTATAGGTTCGCCATTTTCTTTACGCTGCTCAAAATCGAGCAGTATTGAATTTAACCACTCGTTAGCTTGGTTATTAGGATTGCGCACTTTTAATGATGTACGACTAATTTCCCACTCATTCGCACTGTGTTGTAGTGCAATAGCCGGCGCACTAATATTGCATACTTCAATTGCTGCAACAGGCCCGCTCGCTTTCATGGTACTTACTAAAACATTTTTTAAATCAGTTGAAAATGCTTTAACAGTGCTGCGAGCAAAGTATGCATCGTCGCTATTAGCTAATACGCTTGATGAAACAACCAAGCTGGTAAATAATAAAATAGAGCGCATAATACACCTTTGTACATTAGAGGATTCTAATGTACAGCTGAGCAATAATTTATTCAAGTTTTTCTATCGCTAATTATCCGGATCTCTGGTTAATTTAAGTACTGTATAAATTATAGCTGCAAAGAGCTTAGCTAAATGATGATAAACCCAAAATATAAATTACATAAAAGGTAGCTAATAATGACAACTAAAAATGATGACAGTGCTAAATATGCATTATCGCAGCAAAGTAAACCGCTTGATGATCCGCTAGAAGCAATTAAAAGCATGCGTTTAGAGCAGTTGGCCGTATGTAAGCTAAAAGCAGAAAAAGAGATGCAAACTATGAAAGCAGAATCTACCCCTGACAAAAATAAACAATAACGTAAAACAGCTTACTGGATTTGTTTTATGAATAAACACATTACGCTTTCGTTTTTAGCTTGGTTAGCGGCTCTTTTTGTGGGAGCTGCAGGTATATATGGTTTATGGCCTTCACCACAGAGTAAAGTGCTTTTAGCTATTGAAATAATAACCTTAATTATTTTGTTATTTAATAGCGCCAGTATTACCTGCTGGGTATATAAACACACTAAAAACAAACAACAACGTTATATTGCCTTATTATGCATAGCCTCCTTAGTGCTATGCATTTGTGGAGACGTGGTAAATTTTAATTTAAATAATCAATATTACCGTTATAACGAGGTAATTAAGCACGACTATTTAGCTGACTCTGTATGGTTTTTTGTACCCGGATACAGCTTACTCTTTATTGCTGTGTTGTTGGCGAGCCGTAGTTTAGTTATGTATCCATTATATTATGTGGCTGCTTATTTAGGGGGCACGCTATTAATATCGCTGCTTTGTTTTTATTTTATGCATATTCCAGAGGCAGGTTATTATGTACTGCTATTAACCGGGCTTCATAGTTTTGTTGTAACCAGTGTGGGATTAATGAGTTTAGTGCTGCTTAATACATATTGCGGGTTAAACGCACCTTTGGGAGTATGGCTGGTTAGTTTAGGGTTAGTATTAGCGGCAATTGCCGATGCATTAATTGGTTTATATTGGATTTATGGGAACAGCGGTGAAGGGTACTTTCCACAAATTAGGTATATAAATTGGATAATTTATATTAGCTCGCAATGCTTAGTTATTCATTTAGCTAAAATAAATATAACCTACAAGCTGGGTTAATAAAAAAGCCGCTAATAAATTCAGCGGCTTTTTACATTAACAAAAATATTAACGCAAATATAAATTTATAAGCAAAGCTTACATTACACGCATGCCAGGCTCTGAGCCGTCGTCTGGGTTAAGAATGTAAATCTCTTTACCGCCAGGCCCTGCAGCTAATACCATGCCTTCTGACATACCAAAACGCATTTTTCGTGGTTTAAGGTTAGCAACTATAACAGTAAGCTTACCTTCAATATCCTCTGGAGCGTAAGCCGATTTGATACCCGCAAACACTTGGCGCGTTTCGCCGCCTAAATCAAGTGTTAGCTTAAGTAGTTTATCGGCGCCTTCTACGTGCTCAGCTTTAGCAATTTTTGCTACGCGTAAGTCTACTTTTGCAAAGTCGTCAAATTCAATTTCATCACAAATTGGCTCTTTAGCCAGTGGGCTATTAGGGTCAATAGTCACTTTTGATTCTAAGCTTTCTTTTGACTCCTCAACCATTTTATTTACTTTGTCCATTTCTACACGTTGCATTAACGGTTTAAATTTATTGATTGGGTGGCTTACTAATGCATTTTGCACGCCGTCCCATGCAAGGTCGTCATTTAAGAATGCTTCTACGTTATCGGCCATTTCAGGCAGTACAGGCTTTAAGTAGGTAATTAACACGCGGAATAAGTTAAGCCCTAATGAGCAAACTTCGTGCGCTTCTTGTTGTTTAGTTTCGTCTTTAATGAGTACCCAAGGTGCTGCGGCATCTATAAATTGGTTTGCTTTGTCGGCAAGCGCCATTATTTCACGAATTGCACGGCTAAACTCACGGTTTTCGTAATGGGCTGTAATGCTTGGTGCAGCTGCTTGAAATTCTTTAAGCAACTGGGGTTGCATAACGGTTGCGCTTAGCTTGCCATCAAACTTTTTAGTAATAAAGCCCGCACAACGGCTTGCTATATTTACTACTTTACCAACTAGGTCTGAGTTTACGCGTTGCGCAAAGTCTTCTAGGTTTAAATCAAGATCAACAATGCCGCCGCTTAATTTTGCCGCGTAATAGTAACGTAAATATTCTGGGTTTAAATTATCTAAATAAGTACGCGCTTTAATAAACGTGCCTTTCGATTTAGACATTTTTTCGCCATTTACGGTAACAAAACCGTGGGCAAATACGTTAGTTGGCTTTCTAAAGTTAGCGCCTTCTAACATTGCTGGCCAAAATAAACTATGAAAATAAATAATGTCTTTACCAATAAAGTGGTAAAGCTCAGCGTCTGAATCTGCAGCCCAAAAAGCATCAAAGTCGATACCTTTTTTATCACACAGGTTTTTAAAGCTGGCCATATAACCAATAGGCGCATCTAACCAAACGTAGAAGTATTTACCTGGTGCGTTTGGTATTTCAAAACCAAAGTAAGGCGCATCACGGCTAATATCCCACTGTTGCAGGCCATCAGTAAACCATTCATCAAGCTTGTTAGCCATTTCTTGCTGAATAGTACCCGAGTGTAACCACTCTTTTAACATGCCTTCAAATGCTGGCAGATCAAAAAAGTAATGCTCAGAGTCTTTTAAAATAGGCTCAGCACCAGACATAACCGAGCGCGGGTTAATTAAATCTGTAGGACTATATGTTGCACCACATGAGTCGCAGTTGTCGCCATTTTGATTTTCAGACTTACAGGTTGGGCACGTACCGGTTACAAAGCGATCGGGTAAAAATATGCCTTTTTCTGGGTCGAATAACTGCGAAATAGTGTGCCTTTTAATATGCCCTGCATCGTTTAGGCGATTATAAATAAGCTCACTCAGCTCTTTGTTTTCTTGGCTGTGGGTACTGTGATAATTATCAAACTTAATATTAAAGTCGGCAAAGTCGCGTTGACGCTCAATACTTACTTTTTCTACCGCTTCTTCAGGCGTGATCCCTTGCTTTTGCGCGTTAAGCATAATAGGCGTGCCATGGGCATCGTCGGCGCAAACATAATAGGCTTCGTGGCCTTGTAGTTTTTGAAAACGTGACCAAATATCAGTTTGAATATATTCCAATAAATGACCTAAGTGAGTAGGGCCATTTGCATAAGGTAATGCGCTGGTAATCAGGATCTTTCGCTGTGCCATAATCATTCCGAATTGACGGTTCCTATTAAGGAACGGATGAAAATCATTAATTTATTTACAAGCTAAGCGCTAACAACGCAACAGCTTGTGGATTTGTATTAATTGACTGGTGTTAATGCCCTGAATGTTACATAATTCCGAGGCACTTTTCATCAAAGAAACGTTATTTAATTACTATGTTTGGACTGTCGAAACTATTCTCTTCTAAATCGGTGCAAAAACAACCGATCTTTGCTGCTTTAGCCGCGTATCGTAGTGCCGCTTTTGCTGTGGGTATTGATGAAAGCTTCATTAAGAATATCACCCAAAACGACGATAAATCGCTCACTATTACTTTAATTTTGCCATTTGCTGCACAGTCAGAAATGCCAATGGTGGCAGAGCATGTTACTAACGCTCTCAAGGTGGCAGTAACTGTGTCGGCCACGGTAGAGCTTAAAGAGCCTGCAAAATTTAAAACAATTAAACATATTGTGCTTATTGCCTCAGGTAAAGGCGGGGTGGGTAAATCGACTACTGCTGTTAATTTAGCAGGCGCGCTGCACAGCGAAGGCGCAAAAGTTGGTATTTTAGATGCCGACATTTATGGCCCGTCAATCCCTATGCTTTTAGGCTTGGTAGGCGCAGAGCCCATCACTAAAGATAACAAACAGTTACAGCCTTTTGATGCAAACGGTATTAAAGCACAATCAATCGGCTTTTTAGTACCCAGCGATGACGCCACTGTATGGCGCGGGCCTATGGCATCGGGGGCGCTTAGCCAGCTACTAAATGAAACTGATTGGGGCGAGCTTGACTACCTTATTGTTGATATGCCACCAGGTACGGGTGACATTCAACTTACTATGAGCCAAAAAGTACCGGCAAGTGGCACAGTAATTGTTACCACACCCCAAGATTTAGCCTTAGCCGATGCGCAAAAAGGCATCGCCATGTTTAATAAAGTAAACGTGCCAGTGCTGGGCTTAATTGAAAATATGAGCCATTACATTTGCAGCCACTGCGGCGAGGCAAACCACGTATTTGGTAAAGATGGCGCACAAAAACTAGCACACAAGCACGGCGTTCCTGTGCTATCACATATTCCGCTTGCAATAGATATTCGAGAATACTCTGAGCAGGGCAAACTTATTGCTTGCGATAACACTGCAGCAATAAGCAAAACTTACAGCGCAGCAGCGCGGCTTATAGCCAGCACGCTTTACTATCAACAGCATCACAACTCGGTAGAGATTGTGATTACGGATGATTAATACACCATGAGACTTTCAGATACACATATTAAAGAATACCTAAACGATGGCCGTATTGTTATTGAGCCTGCACCCACAGATGAGATGATTTCGGGTGTTACTGCCGACTTACGCTTAGGTAATAAATTTAGAACTTTTCATGCACATACAGCAGCATATGTAGATTTAAGTGGCCCTAAAGATCAGCTCAATAAAGCCATGGAGTCAATCATGAGCGACGAAATTGTGCTAGATGAAGGCGAAGCATTTTTTTTACACCCAGGCGAGCTTGCACTGGCTATTACCTATGAAAAAGTAACACTGCCAGCAGACATTGTAGGCTGGCTAGATGGACGTTCATCGCTGGCACGATTAGGTTTAATGGTGCATGTAACCGCGCATCGAATTGATCCCGGTTGGAGTGGTAATATTGTTTTAGAGTTTTATAACTCAGGTAAACTCCCTTTAGCACTAAGACCTATGATGAAAATTGGTGCTATGAGTTTTGAAACACTTACAGGCCCTTGTGCTAATCCTTACAATACGCGTAAAGATGCTAAGTACAAAGATCAAAACAGTGCCGTAGCAAGTCGTATTAGCGATGACAGGTAATGATTAAATAAAGCACTTTACTCATCTAACTTATGAAGCGCATAACCCAGTAATTCAAAATATTGGTTAAGCGCTTTATTTGCAGCGTTAATGTGCTCATCATCTGGGTATATTAAATCACTACTTTTTAGCCCACTGACTAAAAAGCTATTTTTTATATGCGGGTGGCTGGCTATACAGGCTTCAAAGCAACGCGCTGCTAGCTCCTCGGGCATACTCATGTAATTCATATTTTTTGCTTTATCGTATTCAATGCACGTTTGTACAAATCGGTTTGCAGCAATGCCCTGTGCATCTAAAAACACGTTTTTGTAAAAGTCATTAAGCGTATTATTGAGCGGATGCGATAAATTAGGCGTGTTTGATAACCACAGTTTAGACGCAAAACCAAAGCGTGGTTTTGCTGCAAATAAATGCTCACTTATATGATGATCAAAAGCATGAAACCATTCATGGGCGAGCGCACCACCGCCGGCATTTTTTGCAAGTGCAAGCGTTTGGCTAGCTGCATTATAATGCGCTTGTACATACTTTTGTCCGCCAGCACCAAACGCAAAATTGAGTTTACCGCGCAGGCCAATTGCTTTAGGTGGTAAGTGCAGTATTTGTGCTAAGTCGGCAAGCGCATCATAAATTAAATTTGCACTAATGTAGCGCTCTTCTTTGTTTACCCATTTACCTACCACCATAGATCTAAAACCGAAAGTGTCTCTTATATCGCTAAAATCAACTTGATCGTCAAAACGATAATCGGGACCTTGACGGCTAAAGCCGCGTTTTAATCTATTTTGATAGTTACGCATCGCTAATATCATTTATAAAAACTAATCATAAATTATAAGTAACGTGCTTTTACGTGAGCAGGCATGTGATGGGTTTGTTTTTGTATTAATTCATCAAGTAAATTATAAAGTGGGGCAGGGTTTAACTGTTCAATAAGCTGTAAGCTATGTGCAACGGCCTCAAGCGTTGACAAGCTATCTGCGCGGGGAGCTTTACGTATTGTGTAACGATTTTTAGGTAAATTAGCAAAGCTTACAGTTTGAAACCGTTGCAGTAGCGAGCTTAGCTGTAAAATTTTATAGGCTTTTTTCCATGTACCATCAATAACAATTAAATGCGTAATAGGTAGTAGTGTGTTTAGCGCGTCGTTATTATCTAAATTTATAGCCTGCTCATTAGGGTAAAGTAAAACGGTTGAGCTGACAGGTAGGGCACGAAGCTGCGCAAAGTCGTTATTACTTTCGCCTTTGATTATTTGGCAATCAGCTAGGCATAAATTTAATAGTTTAGCCGTGTTTTTTGTTACTTTTTCTTCACTAGGGTGCTGTAAAATAATTACTTTTACTTTATTGTTAATAGAGGTTACAGCACTGCAAATACAAGTATTAAGTGCGAACAAACAAAAATTACACAGTGGGCGAGCCATTTAAACTACTTTTGGTGAAGGTACATTATGAGTAATTATACATTTATAAGGTAATTAAGTTGGATTTTTTTACGCTTAGCTATAGAGTGTTATAGATTAAGGTTAATTAAGTATAGATTGTTTTTAAGGGTTAAAATATGACAGAAGTAAGTATTAACGAAGCAGCATTAGAGAGTATGGAATCGTTATTAGGTGAGCAATTTGCAGCTACTCTCGACTTTTGTTGTGTGGAATTTGAGCGCTTAGGCTCAGAAGTGTTGGCCACAATAGGACAAGACAAAGAAGCGTCGGTGCGCCACGCTCATAGTTTAAAGTCGAATGCGGCTCAATTTGGTGCCGATAGCTTGGCCGCGGTAGCGGGTGAAATTGAACAAAGTTTAAATAACGATAACTTAGCTCAAGCCACTGCTGCATCAGCGCAGTTAATGACGCAAGTGGCGCAATCTCAAACGCTATTAAATAACTGGTTGGCATCACGTTAAGCAGATAAGTAAAGGCGTAGGTTTAGGCATTAAACATGAATTTATTTCAGTATTAAGTTACTAAATTGACTAGTGTTTTACGTCTTTACTAAGTTATTCTAAGGGTTATTCGTGCCCTTTAGAGGTAGTAATGTCAGAAATTAAAATGAGTCATAAATTAGACGGTGTCTGTTATGACATTCGCGGCCCTGTTTTAGTCCAAGCTAAAAAAATGGAAGACGAAGGCCAAAAAGTTTTAAAGCTAAACATCGGTAATCCGGCTGCGTTTGGCTTTGATATGCCAGAAGATATGCACCGCGATATTATTCGCAATTTATATTCAGCCCAAGGTTATTGTGATTCTAAAGGGCTTTATTCGGCGCGGGTGGCTATTTATCAGCATTATCAACAACGCGGTTTATATAATTTAGATGTAGATAACATTTATATTGGCAATGGCGTTAGCGAACTGATTCAAATGGTTACGCAGGCATTGTTAAATAATGACGATGAAGTGCTGATCCCCGCTCCCGATTACCCTCTGTGGACCGCTGCAGTTAAGCTCTCTGGTGGCAATCCGGTGCATTATTTATGTGATGAAGAGCAAGATTGGTTTCCGGATATTGCTGATATAAAAAGTAAAATCACCTCTAAAACCAAAGCATTAGTATTGATCAATCCAAATAACCCGACAGGGGCTGTGTATAGCGATGATTTACTGCAGCAGTTAATTGACATAGCGCGTGAGCACAAGTTACTACTGTTAAGTGATGAAATTTACGAAAAGATTTTATACGACGGCATTACGCATAGCTCAATTGGTGCACTGTGCGACGATGTGCCTATTATTACCTTTAACGGTTTAGCAAAAACGTACCGTGCTGCTGGCCTAAGAATGGGCTGGATGGTGTTAAGTGGGCGTACGTCGGTTATGAGTGACTTACGCAAAGGCCTAGAAATTTTATCATCTATGCGTTTGTGCGCTAACGTACCTGCTCAATATGCCATTCAACAAGCATTGGGCGGAGTACAATCAATCGACAACCTAATTAATCCAGGCGGGCGTTTGTATGTACAGCGTGATATAGCGTGGCGCGGGCTCAATGCAATAGAGGGTATTAGCTGCGTAAAACCAAAAGGTGCCTTATATGCTTTTGCTAAAGTAGATACCGCGCGCTTTAATATTAAAAGCGATGAGCAAATGATGTTTGATTTACTCAAAGCCGAAAAAATATTACTGGTGCATGGGCGTGCATTTAACTGGCCTGAGCCTGATCATTTTAGATTGGTGTTTTTACCCAACAAAGATGATTTAACGGATGCGATGACTAAAATGCAGCGCTTTTTTAAAGATTACCGACAAGGCTAACTTTTAAAACACACAAAAAACGAGCCAATTTAGGCTCGTTTTTACTTATGCTAAAGTTAATATAATTGCTATTAATAGGCTTTATCAACACGTACGCTGTTATCGTTTAAATACACCAGCCTTACACTATCGCCTTTGCTAAAGCGCATTGATTGGTCTTGATTTTGAACCACCATAAATTGATCGCCATTTTCAACTTGTATTAATAACTCTACTAAACGAGTTTGTTGGTAATGGCTTTTTTGCTGTTGATTATGCGCTACATTGCCGCCTATCACTGAGCCCAAAATAGTAGCAACGGTACGCCCGCTGCCACCGCCAAACTGATTACCAACAACGCCGCCAAGCAAAGCGCCGCCAAATGTTTTCCAACCATTGCTTTGATCTTGTACTAGCTCTTGCTCAGTAATATTACGCACTGATTGCACATCGCCAAATAGCACTTGTTGTACTGCTACTGCTTTATTGCGCTCGTAATTAGCCAATGCAGGTGCGCTAATTGTAAGTAATGTACACATTAATACAGTAATCGCTTTCATAATTAACTCCTATTGACTACCAGCCAAAGGTTGATTTTTCTTTCGTTTTACGAATTTCTGTTTCGTCAGCCCATTCAACTAAGCCACTTTCCATATCCATTAAACGCATGGTAAATTTATAGTATACGTCTGATTTGTCAGCATTGGATTTAACTATGCTTGATAAGTTGCCGTACAGCATATACTGCGCACCAATTTGTTTACCAAATGCCACAGCAGTCGTGGGGTTAACTAATGCATCTTCGTTTTGAAATTTAAGCTGCTCACGTATAGCTTCAACTCGGGTCATATCAACAAATCTAAATTTTCCGCTACGCAGTAACTGAGTTGAAATAGAGTCGGTGATTGATTCGGTATCAATGTGCTCGCTGGTTTTGTTTTTAATTCTTTCAACAAATACCACAGGGCGTTTATTGGCGGTCATGGTGCCAACAACCGGAGAGCTTAATAGTGAATCGGTCATTTGGCTGGCTACTTTTTGTAAATCGGTAGAGCCAAAGTTAATGTCAGTGGTTTCTACGGCTTGTGCGTCGCCATAACTAACTACCGCTTTATTTGCACAACCACTTAATACTAATGCACTTAAACCAATAAGCGCGTAAGTTGAAGCTGTTTTGAATTTTTTACGTATGATCATTGTTATTTCCTTTATTCTTTAAATTCTTGCGCATCGGTAGACACTTCTCTTACTGCTAATGAGAAGGTAACTGCATCTGGGCTGGGTGCTAGGCCTGGTAATTGTGTTTGTGCAAAGCCAAATAAGGTAATTGCTTGCCAAGGGGAGTGATTACCCTTAATAACAAAGCCGTCTTTGTCGTACCAATTAAATTGATACTGTAAGTATTGCGACTTTTTATATTGGCTTGCTAAGGTAACTACCACGTCAGTTAATTGGTTTGTTTGACGTGTTTTTACGTCACTAATAGCTAGTTTCTCACCAAGCTCTGGGTTATCAACACGTAGTTGCTGATTAAATGTTTTATTACCTTGCTCAATTGCTATACCCGATGTGTCTGGTTTGCCAGCACAGGCACTGAGTATTAAAACCGCAAATAATGGCATTATGTATCTCATAATCGCTCCTAGAGTTGTACTACATGATAATTAAAGTAGTTATTTATAGAGGTTAGATAAATTAAGGTTAACCTTTGCTTACTAACGGTAAAATTTATTGGCGCTTGCGTGCCTATGGTTAATGAATGTGCGCCGCTGTTTAAGCTACTTCGCGCCACACTTATTTGATTTGGTAGCGTGAGCCAACTGCGTGTATCGGCTTGCTCAGAGGCTAAGTTATAAATGTTCGCAATTATATTCCCTACGTCTCCGGTGCTACGAGCCAGTTCGGCTCGTACTTTTTCTTTGGCGACTAAACGTAGTATTTGCCGCGCTATTCTGGCAGGTATTTGATCTTCTAACGTTTTAGCAGCCAGTGATTCTATGTGCACTAGCGGGCTTAATACTAAGTTTTGGGCATTAATACTGATGTTATTAATGCTACGAACATAGGCGTTGTCTTTATAAACTGGCATAGCTAAGCTATAAAAACGTGCATTACCGCCAGAGGTAAAAATAGGTAAACGTAATTTAAATTCGTGTTGCTTAGGCACTAAGCCTTGTTCAAATAATATAACTACTTCGCCTTGTTCAGACGGTATATTTGCTGCCTCACCAAAGCGCTTTTTAAACTCACTTAGGTCTTGATCAAAGCCTTGTTTTTTAGCAAGGCGAAGTACATCACGTTGCAAATAAATATTGTTGGGTTGTATTTCGAGTGCTTTTTTATAGTCAATGTAGGCATCATCATACTGTTTACTGCTTTGGTACAATAAAGCGGATAAATAAAAAGTATAAGCATTTTGAAAGCCATTTTTAACGTCTCGGGTAACCTTACTCATACTTGGATAATGCTGCTGCGCTTCTTTTGTAGCGGAATCTAGCGCTGCCTGATTTTGAATAAGTGCGTCTACTTGTACTTTATTAGCCCGCCTAACTTCAACTAATGCACCTTCAACATCATTTTTATATACGTAATTAAGCGCTTTATAACTATGCAGCATGCTCATTTCATAAGGGGCGGGTATATAAGTAATAGCCGAGTCGTTGGTAAATAAAGCATTACTTTGTTCAAGCCCACTACTGAGCTGAACTTTGGCAGCCTCGCGCTTGTTTTGTACTTGTTGATAAACGTTTTCAAATTGGCTTTGCGCATCGGTTTGCATATTAGCTAAGTCGGCAAGGCGCGCTTGCTCTAGTTGATTAAGTAAGTAGCTACTGTGCATACTACTATTTTTAGCAATAAGCGACTGCGCTTGCGCTATGTTGTTACTCTCTATTGCTTGTCTTACAGGGGTTACTTGAGTCGCATAGTCATTAAATAGATCGCTAAATCCTATGGTACTACAACCACTTAAAATAAAACAAAAACTAAATATTAAGCTACGGCGCACTGAGCACTCCTTTAAATTTACTTAATAAGATTAACATACACCCATTAAAAAAATATGTGAAATATTGTAAAAAAGCGTAGCATAACTGCCGAGCAGTGAACGAAGCGTTAATCGTATTAATATTGTAATGTTATTATAATAACTAAATCTAAAAATCATTAAATTAGCAGTGTTAACTGTACTTATTTTAGCTAAGGATTGTTTTTGAAAACAACGTTGTACACTTTAAGTGCTTTAATTGCGTTTGCCGCTAACTCTTTATTGTGCAGAATGGCGCTCGCACAAGGGTATATAGATGCATGGAACTTTACTGTTATTCGCTTACTTAGCGGGGCTGTATGTTTAGCCATTATTATGCTGCTTTATACTAATACTACAAAACGTAACGGTACGTTTAATAGCGAAATATTAAAAGATACAGGAAGTTGGCGAAGTAGTATTAGTTTGCTTGTTTATGCATTGTGTTTTTCTATCGCGTATATAGAGCTTGATACTGGCACTGGTGCACTTGTTTTATTTTCCGCGGTACAACTTACTATGATTGGCTGGGGAATTTATAAAAAAGAGCAATTGAGTCTATTACAATGGTTGGCATTTATAAGCGCTTTTGCCGGTTTTGTTTATTTAATGTTGCCCTCTGCAGCAATACCTTCATTATTTGGAGCGACCCTTATGGCCATTAGTGGCATAGCGTGGGGTGTTTATAGTATACGAGGCAAAGCTTGTATATCACCACTGAGAACCTCTGCATTTAACTTTATTCGCAGCTTAGTTGCTTTGCCTATATTGCTAATAATAGGTATGGGTTATATAAAAAGTATCCGCATAGAAGGGGTGTTACTTGCATGTGCCAGTGGCGCAATAGCTTCAGGTATTGGTTACAGTATTTGGTATACGGCAATGCCAAAATTAAAAAGCACCCAAGCAGCAGTGGTGCAGCTATGTGTACCTGTGCTTGCTGCCATTGCGGGCGTGGTGTTTTTATCTGAGCAGTTAACCGTGCAATTTATAGTTGCCAGCAGTGTTATTTTGGGGGCAGTGCTGGTATTTACGCTCAATAAAAAACAGCCCTGTTAAACAGGGCTAACGTTTATTATAAAGCGCTCATAAAGCATGGGTAAGTTGGCTAAAATAGCCTCTTTGGCTAATAGGTCACTATTACTTATACACTCATGCAGTACTTGCAGACTAAGCATATTAACCAGTAATTGCGACTGCTTAATATGGCTAATATGCCAAAGCTCGGGGGCTACACCACCTAAGTCATGCTGATAAGGCCGATAAAACCCAAATAGTGCTAAGTTAGCATCTAGCCAGTCGCTCAGTGGGGAAAATGGGCCGCTTTGTTGATATTCATCGGGCGTGAGTTGCAACTGGTAATCATCACTCACTGCCGCTTTATCAAACACATCTAAATCGGTCCCTAAATGATGTCTACTTGCGCCAGGCAGTGCAGAGTAGAGCATAATGGCAATACATTTATCTATATCGCTTAAGCTATCTAATTCAACAACTTGCTGTTGTTTATTATAAACAGGGCGTGCACCTGAAAATTTAGCGTTAAAAATAGCCGCTTGGCGGTTAAAGTCACGAAAGCTGGAAGCTATTGTAAGCTCAAACCCTGCTGCTTTTGCGGCACTTTGCAATGCTAAAAAATCATTAACGATATTGCAGTGCAAACGATGATTTTGAATTTGGGTTAAATGCGTATCACTTTGTCCTGTAATACACATTGTGGTTGTTTTTTTTGAGTCCATTACGTTAGTAGGTTTTCTAAAATTTGCTCGTAAATATCGCACAGTGCAATTAAGTCATCGGTACTTACACATTCATCTACTTTATGAATAGTGGCATTGCGCGGGCCAAGCTCAATTACTTTAGCGCCGGTTTGAGCAATAAAACGCCCGTCTGATGTACCGCCAGTCGTTTCTAGATTTGTTGTTAAACCGGTTACCGATTTAATTGCCTTTACTGTGGCGTCAACCAGTGGGCCGTGCTCTGTTAAAAACGGTTGGCCGTTTACAATCCAGCTTAATTCATAATTTAAATTATGCTGCTGTAAAATAGCGTTAACGCGTTGTTGTAATTGCGTATGAGTAACTTCAGTACTAAACCTAAAGTTAAACTGTACTTCTAACTCCCCGGGGATCACATTACCGGCCCCAGTGCCGCCATTTATATTTGAAATTTGAAAACTAGTGGCGGGAAAGTACTCGTTACCGTGATCCCATACTGTTTGGCTTAGCTCAGTGAGTGCAGGGGTAGTTAAATGAATAGGGTTTTGCGCTAACTGCGGGTATGCCACATGCCCTTGTATACCTTTAACAGTTAAAAAGCCGGTCAGTGAGCCTCGGCGTCCATTTTTAACTACATCGCCTAATACATCACGAGATGAAGGCTCGCCAACTAAACACATATCTATTTTTTCACCGCGAGCTTCAAGAGTGTCAATTACCCGAGTAGTGCCGTTTATAAATGGGCCTTCTTCATCTGAAGTAATTAAAAAAGAAATAGAGCCTTTATGGTCTGGGTGCTTTGTTACAAAACGTTCAGTAGCAACCAGCATAGCAGCCAATGAGCCTTTCATATCGGCTGCCCCGCGCCCGTGTAATAAACCATTTTCAACTAGGCCAGAAAATGGCGGGTACTGCCAGTTTTTCTCAGGGCCTGTGGGGACTACATCGGTGTGCCCGGCAAAACAAAAATGTGGCGATTGCGTCCCTTTGCGTGCCCAAGTATTTAAGGTATCGGTAAAAAATAACGATTCGATGTTAAAGCCAACTGCTTGCAATCTATCGTTCATCATTTGCTGGCAGCCAGCATCTTCAGGTGTTACTGACTCGCGTTGTATTAAGGCTTGCGCTAGAGCGATTACGTCATTTGTCATTATTTAAAAATCTCATCGTATTGTGCTGCTTTAAAACCTAAGTGGTACTCGTTATTATTAACCAGTACAGGGCGTTTTATCATTGCAGGCTGCTCAACTAATAACGGTATCGCTTTTTCTTTAGTTAAGCTTTGTTTTTCATCATCGCTTAAAGCGCGGTAAGTGGTGCCACGCTTGTTTACAAGCTGCTCCCAATCAAGTTTATCAGCAAAGTTGCTAACCATACTCTCGTTTACGCCATCTTTGCGATAGTCATGAAAAGTAAACTCAATGTTGTTATCGGTTAAGTATTTTTTAGCTTTTTTTATAGTGTCGCAATTGCTTATGCCGTAAAGGGTGATCATAAATCTACTTCTTTTTAATAATAGTTAATAAAGTATCGACACCCGCATTTACCTGCAAGTGTGAAAAGTGAAATGTACCTAGGCTGTGGCCATTGAGCAAAATTAAACTTGCTAGCATAGGTGTATCAAGTTCGCGTAAATCAAAATAAGCAAGGCGTTGGCCTTTACTTATTTTGCTACCATTTAACTGAGCTATGTGGGTATGGGTAATGTGTTGCGAGCTCGCAATAGTTAAATTAATCAGTACTTTTAGGCCGTTTTTAGCTTGTAAAATAAATTCGGTGCCGGCATTTTTTGCCTGCAGCAAAGTGCCGTCAAACGGGGCTAATATTTTATGGTTGCTTAGCTGTACCATAATACCTGGGCCTAATGTGCCAAAGCGAAAAAGTGGTTCGGGGTGTTCGTTAAGTGCTATTACTTTTCCTGAAAATGGGCTAGTAATATTAATGGCATGACGAGGTAATTTATTCTGAGCTAAATAATCTATTGTTTGCGGTTTCATAAGTCACTCAAAAATTACGTTATAGCCATCTTTTTTCAAAGCGGTAATAGCTAAATCTACGGTGTGTTTTTTTACTAATATATAATCGGTATCGACTGTACTATGCAATTGTAATGTTTTTTTTGACATTAAAAGCCCGACGAACAGCAATAACTATAAGGTTATAGTATAGATTATTAACCTTAAATTAAAGCAGTAACAGTAACTAAGCTAGTTGTGGTTACGTTAGCAAAAGTGAGGTTAATTATGTTGTCCACATTTTCTGTGGATAACTGTGGGAATTGTGGCGTATAAGTGGCTTAACGTACTGATTATAATGTTTAAAATTATTAGATTAGAAAAGATCCATTTAGCACTTAACAGCGTATGTATGAATATTGAGACGAGACCTGTTCAAACAAAAGGCCTTAAAGTATGAGTGATTTTTTACTCGTTTAGTGCGTTTTTATGAAAATTCCATATAAAATAATTTGTGTTACACTATCATGATAACAACCAATATTATTGGTAGTGTTGATATTATGTATGAGGAGTCATGATGCAAAAAAGTGTGATGTCGCAAGTACAAATAGGGCGTGTGTACGCTAAAAAATGGCCAATGCGAAAAGAATTAGCCCCCTTGTTTGCTGAGTTTAAAGTAATAAAGGCGACAGAGTTGGCGATTACGGTAATGCCAATATTAGCCATGCTAACGTTATTTTTTCAGTTAAATTATCTTGGCTCTGACTTTTTACCGCAAGCAATTGCAAGCGCGCTTTTTTTTATATCGCTCCCTTTACAAGGTTTGTTATGGTTAGGAAAACGAGCGCAAACCGAGTTAGAGCCTGCTATGCAACGTTGGTATAACGAGCTTTATGCTAAAATGGTCGCTAATGGCTATCAAGCACAGCGCAGCGAAAAAAAGCCCCGTTACTTGGAGCTTGAAGAATTACTTAACGATATGTTTGATAAAATGGACAAAACGTTCACTAAAGAGCAATTTTAAGCGCCTGTTGCCTTTATATATGCGCAACAGCTACGCTTTTGTCTCTTGTAAATTGTGTAATATAAAACGATAAGGTGACACTATGCTCACCTTTTTCTTCGAGCGCTAGCCAGTGCTCGGGTCTGAACTTCCACGCGAATGGTGTCATCATTATTAAGTTTTTAACGTCACTAAAGTTCAAGGTAACTTGCTCTGTGATGAGTGTTTGCGACGTTTGTGTAAACATTGCAGGCACTTCTATTTGTGTATGTTCATTAACACTGGAGTAAATATACTCTTTTAACTCTTTTAAATGCTTAGGTCCGGGGCTTGCCACTACGAGTGTTGAACCGGGTTTAGCAAGTCTTGCTAGTTCTTGAGTAAATAATGGTGCGAATACACTGACCAATACATCGGCAAAGTAGCTTTTAAAAGGTGCTTGGCTAATAGATGCCACGCTAAAGTGACAATTGCTGTAGCGTTTTGCCGCATATTTTACCGCCGCCTTCGATATATCAACCCCGTACACAGTAGCTTGGGTATTACTAGCTAAAGCTTGGGTATAAAATCCTTCACCACACCCTAAGTCAATAATATTATTAGCTGCTATATTACTAATAATTTGGCCAAGTTCGTGCTGTAAAAAGGCATAATAGTTGCGCTCTAAAAAAGCGCGCCTAGCTTGCACCATTTCTAATGAGTCACCAGGTTGTTTTGAGTTTTTTTGCTGTACAGGCAATAAATTTACATAGCCTTCTTTTGCAAAGTCAAAACTATGGTTGTTTTCACAGCGAAGCATATTAGCTGTTTTTATTAGTGAGTTGCTACACAGTGGGCAGCTATATTCAAGACTCATGAGCCTAGGTAGTCCTTATCGTAAAAAGTTTTTACCCAATGTGGGCGATAAGTGATCATAATTGTAATAGCCATACCGTTTAACATGGCTTCTGGCAGCCAAATAATAGCGCTTAAGTAAACGTAATTATCTGCTAATTGTTGCCAGCTATATTGACCAATAGCAAGATAAAATAATGCCCCTAAAGCTATTTTTATACAGGCGATAAACCCAGCCGTAATAAACGCACATACAAATATATAAACAAAAAAGTGGCGCGGTAAATACTGATAACTAACAATAAAAGCCAAGTAGCTCAATAAAATAGGAATAAATGCGCCAATAAGCAATTGCACTGGCAGTAACTCAAACTCAATTAAACCAAATGCGGCTAATAGCGCCGTTGCCAGAACACTACTTAAAATAGTTAAACGCCAACCGAGTATAAGTGTAGCTGCAGTAATACCTAAAATATGTAAATCAAGGCCCGTTAAAATGCCAGCTTTAATGCGCCATAAAACAGCAAACACCAACGCACATGCAAGTACTCCTGTTTGGCGTATGGGTACTTTGTAGAGTGCTTTATAGGTCGCTTTATCAATACTAAATAAGCTTATAGCGATTACAAGGGCCCAAAGTAGCCCTTGTATTGGGAGGTTAAGCATAGGGTTATTTAAATTCAGACCAAATAGGGGCGTGATCTGATGGCTTTTCGATGCCACGTAATTCGTAATCTATACCTGTGTCTATACAACGCGCGGCTAGCTCATGTGTTGCAAGTACAACATCAATTCGTAGGCCACGGTTATCTAAAAACCCTTTTGAGCGGTAGTCAAACCACGAGTATTGATCGCTGGTTTCTGGGTTTTGCTCTCTAAAGGTGTCTTTAAAGCCCCAATTAAGTAATGTTGCCAGCCATTCACGCTCTATCGGTTGAAAAGAGCATTTACCGGTTTTTAACCAACGTTTAGCATTTACTTCGCCAATACCTATATCTAGGTTGGTAGGTGAAATATTAATATCGCCCATTACAATCACGTCTTCATCGGGGGTATGATTTGTTTGCAGGTGGGTCATTAAATCTTTATAAAACTGACGTTTATACGGGAACTTGGTTTCGTGATTAATGTTTTCACCTTGCGGGAAATAACCATTCATTACCGTTAAATCGCGGCCATTGTCTTGCTCTACGGTAACACTGATCATGCGTTTTTGTGATTCTTCAGTATCAGTGGCAAAGCCTTTAAATACCGATTTAGGTTCTTTTTTGCATAACATAGCTACGCCGTAATGGGCTTTTTGGCCATGATAATAAACGTGATATCCCATTTTTTGTACATCTTCTAGTGGGAACGCTTCGTCATGAACTTTAATTTCTTGTAGGCCAATAATATCGGGTTGATGTTTGTCGATAATAGCTTGTAATTGATGAAGACGCGCACGCAGACCATTGATATTGAAAGAAATCACTTTCATAGCATATACCTTAAAATTGGTTCTATATAATGCGTTAAATTATATCAGTAAATACACTTACATAACACGCCCGAAACAAGGAAGTTATTGGCTGAACTTTTAAGTGTAAAAACACTCGCTGTAATGTCCGGTATTACACCAATATTTTTTGCAAAAATTACAAGGCATGAAGCAAAGCTTTCATTACTATAATGCGCTACGTTAGTTTTTTTACTTATGTTTTTTTTGTAACCAATTGATTTTAAGAGATTAGTGTTTTTGGCATTTAACTTGTATTAGTTAAAGTGACATTAATTAACTACAAGGATACGTCTTATGAAAAAGTTAACATTAGCCTCTACTATTTTAGCAACGTTAAGCTTAGCAGCTTGTGCATCTAACCAAGGGTTAGATAAAATTGATAGTGACTTTGCAAGTTTAGATAACGATAGTGATGGTTTTATTTCGAAAGTTGAAGCCGATGACGATAATATTTGGCAACACTTTTCAAATATTGATACCAATATGGATAATCAAATAAGTCGCAATGAATTTAATGCGTACATGCAATTAAATACCGGAAAAGTTGCCACAGACAGTGAAGTAAGCGAATCAGCATTTAAAGCGGATATTACTAAATTTGATAAAATACAAAGCAGTTTCTCGAGTTTAGATAACGATAAAAGTGGCTATATTTCGGTTGAAGAAGCAGACGATGATGATATTTCAAATCACTTTGGCTATATGGATGTAAATAAAGACAAGCGTGTTAGCAAACGTGAATTTGTAACTTACATAAAAAAATATGGCAATGCAGTCGCTGAAGACGACGCACTTAAAAGCGCCAATAACAGCTAAGCACACCATTTTAAAGTGTGAGGAAGGAGCCAGTGCTGTGCACTGGCTTTTTTTGTGGCTTTGATTTACTAAATTGTTCGATATGTTTTCCTACTTTGCTGTAGTTCTGGCATAATAGTTGGCTGTGTGTGTTTATTAGTTTAAGAGCGTTTATGGTGGGTCGGCGAGTTAGTGATGAGCAATTAATTGAGATCATTGAAGCGGCGATTTTTGTTGCTGACAAACCATTAAGTAAACGTCATCTAAAGGATGTTGTTTTAGCCGATTTAGCAATATCTATGGTGCGTATAAACGATGCAATAACAGCAATACAAACACATTTTCAGACCCGTGGTATTCGTTTGGTAGAAGTAGGCAGTGGTTATCGTTTTCAGGCATGTAGTAGCTTAAGCCCTTGGCTAAGTAATTTATGGCAAGAACGCGCGCCCAAATATTCGCGTGCTTTGCTCGAAACATTATCGCTAATTGCTTATAGGCAACCAATTACACGCGCCGAAATTGAACAAGTGCGTGGTGTTACTACGGGGTCAAATATTATTAAAACACTACTCGAAAGAGAGTGGGTTAAAGTGGTAGGCCACAAAGAAGTGCCGGGTAAGCCGGCGCTATATGCGACTACTAAACAATTTTTAGATTATTTTTCGATAACAGGTTTAGATAATTTACCTGCCTTGCCAGAGCAACAGCAAAGTAAAATTAACCAGTTATTAAGTGATCCTTCTGTGAGAGAACCATCCGAATGAGTGTTATACAAGGTGAAAAGTTACAAAAAGTCCTAGCCCGTGCTGGCGTAGGCTCACGCCGTGAAATGGAAAAATACATTGATGCAAACCGCGTTAGCGTTAACGGCAAAGTGGCTAAATTAGGCGATCGTGTTGAAGAAACAGATTCAATTCGTGTTGATGGCCATACGGTAAAAATTGAAGAAAAAGCCGATAGAATTTGTCGCGTAATTATGTATAACAAGCCTGAAGGTGAGTTAAGCACGCGTAAAGATCCTGAAGGTCGTCGTACTGTATTTGACCGACTCCCTCGTATTGATGGCGAGCGCTGGATTGCGGTTGGCCGATTAGATATTAATACCGCAGGCTTGATGCTATTTACTAACGATGGTGAATTAGCAAACCGACTCATGCACCCAAGTTACGAGGTTGAACGTGAATACTCAGCCCGTGTATTTGGTGAAGTAACCAAAGAAACCATTAAAAACTTAACCCGTGGTGTTGAACTTGAAGATGGCCCAGCAAAATTTCTAACGGTTAACCCTATGGGCGGCGAAGGTATAAACCGTTGGTACAATGTAACGCTTAATGAAGGACGTAACCGAGAAGTTCGTCGTTTATGGCAATCACAAGAGGTGGAAGTTTCTCGCCTGATCCGTATTCGTTACGGTAAATTAGAGCTGGATAAGCGCGTACCACAAGGTGGTTGGATTGAATACGACCTAGACACTGTAAACTATTTACGAAAAACAGTTAAGTTAGGACGTGAAACACAAACTAAGCTTTCTGTAATGCCTGAAAAACGCAAAGATAAGCGTGCCAAAATAAACCAAATACGTAAAGCGGTTAAAAAGCACAATCAGCGTGTTAAACCAACTAAACGTAAGTAACCTGCTATTTAGTTAAATTAACCTGAGCTCCGGATAATAAACTTATCTCAAGCAGCTATTTTCAGCGCTAACTGCGTTGAATTTACTTGCAATAG